>CAIMMJ010000140.1 GCA_903842515.1 uncultured Bacteroidota bacterium
GCAGGGTTGGGATAAATTTGAATGTCTGTATTTTTCCAAAAATTATTTATCCCCACACTCGTATCAAAAACAACAACAACCGTATCAGTGGTCATACAGCCATTTTGGTCTGTTACTGTTAGCCAATATGTTCCAGGTGAGGTTATGTCTAATGTTCTAACAGTGCTTCCTGTGTTCCAAGAGTAGGAATAACCCGCAGGCCCACTAAGGCTAATGGTGCTTTGTGGCACCAACAACACAGTATCTGCTCCCAAAAAGTTTTCTGCAATGGTTGGCATAAACTCTACGTTTATGGTATCTGATATTGCCAAGCTATCTATCCTATAAAAAACTGTGTAAGTGCCACTGCCGCTAATGGTGGTGTTTGCAGTTCTGCCGCCGTTGCTCCATATATGGTTAAAACTACCCAAAGGGGTGCTAAGTGAGGCGGTGTTGCCACAAAAAGTTTGGGTGCTGTTGCTGCCCTGTATTTCGTATAAACCTACATCGTCAATGTAGTAAAATGAATAAGTCCAACCCTCCAAACAGTTTAAATTATCTCCTCCAACATAAACAGTATCGTTGGGCTGGGGGCATTTTTGTGCAGGTCCAATTGTTATCCAATCATATGCACTGTCTGCCTCAAAAATCCACTGCAAGTGTTGCCAATTTACTTTGTCTGTTAATGAAACGGTATCGTTAATAAGTTGAAATGGATTAACTGGCCATTCAATGTTAACATCGAATCTAGGGGTATCAACAGAAAAACCCATTCCTAAAGTATTTCTGGCATATAAACTACTGTCGCTCAATGAAGTATAATATTCTACATAGTATTTTTTTTGAGGTATCATTGTTTCTTTTGTTCTACTCCAAGCAAATGAAACATCATAAAAATCTTCACAAAAATCAAATCCGGGAAAAGGAATTATCTGTCTAAATTCACCAACTCTAAAAGTATATACACCTATATAGCCATCTCCAGTTCTTGCATTTTGATAGCCCGGCCAATTTACAGGAACTGTACAATCACTGCCACAAGCAACATAAGTAGCACAAGTATTAAAATAGCTTGTTCTGCTTAACGGCCCAACCCAATGAAAGATGTTGTTTTGTAAAACAAAAAATCTGTTTCTATTGTTTGTAGGACAATCAAATCTAGCTTCAAAGCTATTATTGTTAAGCAAGTTTTGGCAAGGAGCAATTTGCTCCATAGCCAAAACTATAAGAATAGTGAAAATAATTTTATTCATAACTTACTTTTTAGAAACAGTAAAACTGTTTGTGCTAATTATTTTCCCTTTTGTATCAGTTATTTTCAAAAAGTAAACTCCTTCACTAAAATTGTTTACATCAATCTCTAAAATTTGCTTTGCACTATTAAAAGAATGTAATAAAGCACCGTAAGAATTATAAATTGAAAAACTATAGTTACATTGAAATCCATCTAATTTTATATTTAATATTTTTGAAGCAGGATTTGGAAATAATATAATATTAAACGAGTTGTTTTTTGTTTTAGAATCAATTGGTTCAATTGTGAATTCTTCTTCTGATTCAAATTCTTCTGCTGCTGTTCTGCTGCTATTTCCATCTTGCGGATATTCGCAAGAATTTATATAAACATTATTTTCTTGTTCAATTGATGCCAAATAAGCTCTTGCTAAATAAACAGCATTGCCTTTGGTAAAGGGACAATAATTTGCAATTTCTCTCATCCTGTTTATTTCAATATCTGAAAAAACAGATTCTAATAAATTAGGATTTTGGTAAATAAACTGCAACATTTCTTTGTATAAACATTCGGAGCTTAATGTGCCTTGGATGCTGTCTGTTTTTTCAGAAATTACTATACTTGCTGCATCCGAAATAGGATATTGTATATTTGCCATGGCAGAAACTGCCAAACCTATATTTTTTTGCTCTACACTGTCCTCAAAATTTTCTAATAAAACATTCTCTATTAGGCTAGAATCTCCGTCTATGTTTATCTTTAGCATTTCTTTAGCAATCCATTTTCTGTTGGCAACAGTGCCAATAATAGCAGTGTTGTTGCTTGCCACTTGCTGGTAGTAGTTTTCGCTTTCTGGGTTTGCAGGTCTTTGAAATGGATTACAAGTTGGAAAATCTGTGTTTAAGGTTCCCATTAAAAAAGCTACTGACCCAAAAGGTATATATGGATTAGGCAAAAAAGGTAAACTCTGGTTGCACCACAATTCATTGGTATTATTTACTCCACCACCTGCTGTCGTGTGTGCTCCCCCCGCCAACATTGTATGCCATTCGTTTCCTTTTGGTTCTGTGGCACTGCCTACAATACCAATTGGGGTTGTTGCACTGGCAATGTAAATTCCTGTTCTAAAATTGTTTATAATGTTGTTAGAAAGCTCAGCAACAGGTGCACAAGCACCTAAAAACTCAATGGCGCTGCCTATAAAAAAGTCGGGGGTATTAAGTTCTGTAAGTTGGTTTCCGCAAATGTTAGAGTTTGTACTGGTTGCGTTGCTTATGCCAATGTACCTTGGAATATTGGTGTTTCCATTTGGGTTATTGTATGCCCCTATGGTATTTGTAGTTACGGTTGCTCTTAAATTATTTTGTAGCCTTATGCCGTAATTTACGTTTGCTGAACCCAAAACATTAGATAATCTTATTTCATTAAAATTTATTCTTGGATTTTGGCATTTTGTAATTGTTACACAGGTATTAAAATTAAAAACTTTGTTGTCTAAAACTCTGTATAAGGATGGGTTTGTGGCAGGGTTTGACACTTCAGAAATTGAAATTCCAGTTGTATTTATCAATTCGGGATAAAATAAATTACTAATTGAATTATTCGAAACTATTCTTTCCTCACTAAAGTTTACGTTTGTAACTGAATTGTTAGTTAATGCAACAGAGTTATTAAAACCACTAATAGTATTGTATGAAATATCAATCGGCCACTGCGTTATTTGTCTAACATCTATACCCCTAGCGCCATCAACAAAGTTATTGTTTAATATGGTGGGATAAACATGGCCTGTAACTCTAATCGCTGTATTTTGCATTTGCTCAAAATTATTGAAACTTGTTTGTCCTGTATAAGTTCCTACATCTCCACAAATAAATCTTACAGCATTTAATGGTATCTGATCAGCAATAGCCACAGTGTTTTCAAATCTAATTGCCCTTGATGTTTGTAATTTAAATGTATTATTTAGCACATTTAGGTGGCTAGTTCTTGAGAATATTCCATTGCTACCACCTTGAAAATGATTTGGATTTTGACCTCCATTAATTCCAATTTCCACATCTCTTTTCACATTAAGTAGATAGACTAAATTTGTAGACTGAGCTGCGTTATTTAAAAGTGGTTCATTCCCAATAAAATTGTTTCCCCAACAAGTAAAACTAATATAGTCGGTTTGCATTCCAGATGCATTTGTGGTATTACCGTTAAAATCATGCAAATAAATACCAGTTACATTTCGCTTAAAGGTTGATCTAGTAATTACATAATTGCCAGGATAATCCAACGTTCCTCCATTAATATCAATTGCAATATCTCCATCATTTATTTGAGAATTTTCTACAGCTAATCCCGTTTTTGCATCAACATTTATTCCATCCCATAATGTTTCGCAACCAACTAAATAGCTATTTGTAATGTTTATGTAGTTTGCCGCAGTAGAGTTTAAACCTGTATTATCATTAAATAAAAAATTACAATTATCAATATTTAATGCTGTACTTGGGTCTAAATCTATAGTTCCAGTAACATTTATTGTTTCATTAGATATGTTTGTACCAAATTGAGCTATTAAATCACTATAACTACTAACTTGATTTAATCCATCGCAACAAGGGTGTATGTATGGTTCGTTGATGGCTTTGTTTATACAGCCACCTCCTAAGGTGGAATACTCAAAATCTTCTATGTAGAAACCTGCGTGAGGACTTGGCAAAGCAAAAGTTATGCAATTTCCGTTAACAACACCTGCAATAGAATTATTTATATCATTAGCAGCTACAGCATTTGCACCCCATAAAAGTAAACCCGGCATTGCGTTGGCTGGAAGGCAAACCTCAATTTGTCCGCAAGTGGTAATTAAGTTACTTACGTCAAGAGTATAACTTGGTAAGTTGTTTATCACATTCATTGATACATTATCATTTGCTGCACAGCCCAAATTATCTATTACTGTTAACAAAAAAACATTTGCTCCTAAACTATAATTACTTGAATTATTGCCACTAGAAATCAAATCATTACTAAAATCTATTGAATTGTAAGACCAAATTGCACTTAAAATACCTGCTGCACTATTTGCAGTGCCATTTAAATCAAAAATTTCAGGAGAGCAAACTGTAAAATCCTCGCCAGCATTAACCACTGGTAAAGGAACTATAGATACAGAAAGGTTTGTAGAATTTGTACAACCGTTTGCGGATGTTACAACCACCGTAAAAACATGAGTTCCTATACCATAAGTGGTTGACATCAATTCCAAGGTATTAACTTGAGTAACTACTATTTGATTATTGTTGTATGACCAATTAAAAGCAGTGCCCTCGTTAGTATTAACCTCTAAGGTAAATGGCTGTCCTAAACACGTTACAATTGACTGTGAAAATCCTATGGATGGAATCGGTAAAATATTTACAATTAATGTATCCTTTTTTAAACAGCCATTAGAAAAGTAATTTAATATGAATGTATGTTCACCAACAGAAAGTGTATTTGCTGGTATTAAAGGATTTAAATTATTACTGTAAAAATTCCCATTATATGACCAATAATGAGAAACAGGTAAAATTACATTGTTTGTTACAACATTATCACCCAAATTAAAAGCTTCATTTTGACAAACATTTAAATCAGGTCCTGCGTTAACTTCAAAATTATTGACAATAACTAAAAAGTGTAAAGTGTCAACAGGATTACAATATGGATGAACACAGTTTTCTAAAATTGGATAAAAAACGTATTCAGTTGTTACAATTGGCGCTACATTTATTGAAAATCCAACACCAACTCCATTGAAAATATTGTTTGTAAACCAATATGGTATAAGATCGCAACAATTTATATCAAAAGCATCTACAGTTAAATCTACAGATTCGCCAGGGCAAATTTCAAAGGTTCTAACACTTGCAACTGGTATAACTGAATCTTTAGTTGTTCGTAAACTAATATTATCGTATGCCAAATCTGCCCCATAAGGATTTCCTCCATTACTATTACCATAATTTGGTGCAATAATTTCGAATGTTACATTAGTAGCATTGATTGGAGCAGTGTAATAGGCGGTGAAATTTTGCCACAAATTGGAATTTACTGTTATAAAACCACTATTTGTTACTATTGAACCTCCCCCAGCTAAACTAGTTGTTCTTCTAATTTTGAATCTTGGTACTACCGCAAATATATCATTAGGACTAAATGCATTTGCAAAATTAAATGTCAAACAATATTCTCCTAATGGGCAAACAGCTGTTGAAACACTAAAGTCAATTTGATTAGAAAATTGGTTACAAAAATACATGTAATTGCCTTGTTGCGGATTCAACGACCATCCATTAATATTTAAAGGGCCAGTTATTGTTCCATTATTAAATCCAGCCATACTGCCATTTTCAAAACCGTTTGATAACAATGAACAATTAAAACTACAAGGTAATGGCATTTGTGGTGCCAAAAATGTTTCCTGCTTTTGTAAACTAAAATCAAAAACTTGAGATGTTGTTAAATTATTTTCTAACTTAATATAATACGTAGTAGTATCGTTGTAATTACTGTAATACAAAGGCATTACAGTATCTAAATTATTTAATGTGAAACTATAAATTAAATTGGGGGAATTACAACTGCCCGAATAAAACTTACAATTTGCATTTATGCGAATATTATTTTTTGGTGCGAAAAATAAAATATTTGTTGCAGAATCGGAATTAAACTTCAACCAAAATACACTATCATTTAAATTTACAACATAATTATTTATGAGAGAATCGGTATTTAACAAAGTTGCACTACTACAACTATTACCTGCCTTTGCAAAATAAGAAAAAAGCACCATCAACACCAAAAATATTACTTTTGATACTTTTTTAATTAAAATTTCGCTGTTCGCTGTTCGCTGTTCGCTGTTCGCTGTTCGCTGTTCGCTGTTCGCTGTTCGCTGTTCGCTGTTCGCTGTTCGCTTGTTTCAGCTTGCTTTCAAAGAAATTAATTCCATTTCTTGAAACACTTTTTGTTGGGTAAAAATTTGTTTGCATAAGGTTTTGTTTTGGGGCAGGATTAATTCAAATTTCAATCAAAGTTAGAGATAGTTACCACACCTCCAAGTTTTCATAAAAGATTTAACAATTTAAGCACCTAAAACAAAATCAATTTACTGGAGAGATAAAACTTTACTACTTGTTAAAAACTACAACAGTTATATTTGGTTTTAGTGGTTTAACATTCTCCGTTTCTATGCCAAAGGAGATTCAAAAGCAAATTTTACTATAAAAACAATTGTTTTGCTATGTGTTTTTTTTAGACTATTTTTTCTGTGGGTATCACCAGTATTTGGGCTGATATACAATTTTTCTAGCAAATCCACTGTTGAAGATTCCTCAACATTAAGTTTAATTTTTTCTACAGGAGTAAGTTGTGCTGATTCTTGTTTTATTTTTCTTTTTATACTTGTATTAAACTACTCTTATTTCATCAGTCAGCATTTAATGGTCATAAACCAAAACTAAATTAATAGCAGAGGTTTCTTATTTTTATTGGCTGTAACTGTTCTCTACTCTTTCCACAAATAAGGAAACAAAACTAAGCTCAATAAATTAACCACAAAAAAAAGTAAAATTAATACGGTGATAAGCGGATAACTGATGCTTCTGTCTAATCCATCTACTGCATTTTTTGAGAACTTTATTAGTACAATTAAGAAAGGAATAAGCAATGGAAAACTAAGTATTGCCATTAAACTAAAGTTAGACGATGCCTTTGAAGCAATTGCCGAAACCATAGTTAATATAGAGGAAAAACCTAAGCTCCCGAGCAGTAAAGCAAGAAAAAAAAATGAATTGTCTTGCACAAGATTTTTAATAAAAACAGAATATAAAATATAAGAAAAAAGTGCCATCAAAAATGTAAGAAAAAAATTGTAAATAGTTTTTCCTAAAATATAAGCCACCGGGTGTACTAATGAATAAAGATAAATTTGATACCCTCTAGAATTTTGTAAAAAACTTTTAGCAATGGAATTAATACCTGTGAAAGTAAAAATCACCCAAAACAAAGCGTTCCATATTGTAACTGCAATTATGGTTTTGAAAGATAAATAACAAATAAAAATTGTTGCAAAAACGTATAAAACAATGCCAGCAAGCGATTGGGTGCTTTTTATTTCGCTCTTAAATTCATTAAAAATAACGGACTTGGTTTGCTGTACAATCATTGCTGCGTTTTTGAAAAAGAATAAAAAAAATGGCCCTGAAACCAGAGCCAAAGTTTAAAATTACTGTTTATTGAAATTAAAATCTCTCCAATGAAGAAAAGAAAAAACTTGCTTCAATGCCAGCATTTTCATCACTATCCGATCCATGAACAGCGTTTGCAGCAATAGATTGAGCATATATTTTTCTTATTGTTCCTTCGGCAGCTTTTGTTGGATCTGTTGCACCAATAAGTGTTCTAAAATCTGCAACAGCATTTTCCTTTATTAGCACTGCGGCCACTATAGGGCCAGATGACATGTAATCTACTAATTCGCCATAAAAAGGTCTTTCTTTGTGCACTTCATAAAATTTACCTGCGGCTTCTTTGCTTAATTGGGTAAATTTCATAGCATGGATTCTAAATCCAGCATCGTTAATCATTTTTAAAATACCTCCAATGTAGTTTTTTTCAACTGCATCGGGCTTAATCATCGTAAAGGTTAAATTAGACATAAAATATTTTTTGATGTGCAAAGGTAGAGGAAATTTTTATTTAAAACATTCTAGATAAGTTAAATCCAAAAAACATGTTTCCTTTAAAAAAATCATTAGTAGTTTCAGTAATAAAAGCTCTTTCGTTTAAGCCTCTTGTATTTGAAACGTGAAGCTGAAAAACGTGACCACCTGTTTCTATATCAACGCCCAAGGACAAGGGATTTTGGTTGAATTTTGCGGGATAACCATTCATTATTTGAGAATAATCGGCCAACACGGCCAATCGTTTTGTTACCTTGTATCTTCCTCCCACTGAAACAGCATAGATATCATTGGAATCGTCTTTCTTTTCGATAATATTTCTGTGAACTAATGTTGGAGTTAATTGTAAAGTAAAATTTTCATTGAATTTTCTTCCTACAATAACTTGATAATAATATCCCAACCTTGAGGTAAAATAATTTTTTCGGGTAGGGTCAGAAAATCTAATAGTTTTTAGTGTAGAACCCGCAATTAAAACAACAGATATCGGAGAGCCTCCATTTACTCCCTGCCAAACAATTCTGTATTTTACAAATCCGTCAATTTCTTTGTTTAATGTACTTCGCCCAGCTCCAACCGTTAGGTTTTTTCCAAGTCCATAATCAAAACCAATTCTCATGGTGGCCTGATCTAAGCCAAACATATCGTATAAACCCGGTTTTATGTTTCCAAATCTGTGTAATATTCTAAAGTCTAGAGATTTCTTGGCTATCATTTCCATAGAATGACAGTTGATTACCCTTGATGATTTAAATGCATTTTTTGCATATTCTTTTTGTTTGGGAGTTTCTGCATCCAACATACTCATCATATCATCTTGAGCAAAAGCAGATGTGCAAAATATTACACATAAAAGGGACAGTACTGTAAAAATATTTTTCATGTTAATTGTATTGATTTTAATTATTTGGAGCACCTGCTGCAGCCCACTTTTTTATTTTTGCAATTGAACAGTCGTCAATTTTAGCGCCACCCTTTGGCATTGGCGAACCGCTTGTATGGCTCACAACTCCGAATAGTTTTCCGCTAAGTGCATAAGTGCTTGCTTGAGAGTAAGTATCAAGTATTACTCCTCCTCCGCTAGCGGTACTGTGACATCCGTTGCAATTGGTTGTTAATATTGGTGCAATTGTAGCTGAATAAGTAACGGTGATAGTATCGCAAGTAATAACCGATGGATAGAGTTCCTCCTCGTTATCGTAATAGCACGAGCTAAAACTAAGAGCTACAAGGGCAAAAAGAAAATATTTAGAAATGTTTTTTTTCATAGAAATAATATTAATTGTTGAGAGCACCTGCATCAATCCATATTTTAACAGCTCTTATTTGACAATCGCTAAGCTTACTTCCTCCCTTTGGCATTGGGGAAGCTCCACCTTTATGACTTATTGATTCGTAAAGTTTGTTCAAAGTTACTTGAGCTTTAACTAATTCATAGGTAGATAAGTCTATACTGCCTTGAGGCGAACTTCCACTGTGGCAGCCTTTACAATTTGCATCAATAATAGTTTTAACTTGTACAGAATATTTTACGTTTGTGGTATCGCAAGTAGAAGTGCAACCGTTATTTTTTGCACCTTGACTGATCCATTTTGAAAGCAACGCTTTTTGATCAGCGCTTAATGGAGATGAAGGTGGCATAGATCCACTGTTAATTTCTTCCATA
>CAIMMJ010000141.1 GCA_903842515.1 uncultured Bacteroidota bacterium
AAGAAATTTTGGAAGAAATGAAAGCCTTGGACGAAGAAAGTGCTGATATTTTAAACTCAATTTTGGAACTGATATGAAATTAGAAAATATTACAATTAAGAATTATAGAAGTATAAGTGAATTATCTTTTTCAATAAATGAACTAAACGATAACTCAACCACCTTTGGTTTAATTGGCGTAAACGAAGCGGGTAAATCTTCTATTTTAAAAGCGTTAGCCTTAAAAGATAATTTCACAACACTTGGCATTAAGCAAAATGATTTTCATAGCAATAAACTACCAGTTGAAGTTGATTATCAATATGAGTTATTAGAGGCAGAAAAAGAGGAATTATTAAAAAAAGTCACAGAAGTTATTCCTGAATTTGATGCTAGTAGTGAATTATTTAAAACAGTTCATTTAAATTATAAATATGATTTCAATGCATTAAATCAAGACATTTCATTGTCTTTGCCAAATCTGACTAATTCAAAAGGAGTAAAAATTGAAAAAGCCACTATTGAAGCTGTCATAGTTAAATTGTTGCAAACAATCCTTGAAATATCACACAAAACAATTTTTTGGACAGCAAAAGAGCAATACCTCATTTCAGGTGCAATTAATTTAGCAAATTTTGCTAGCAATCCTGATAGTGTTTCTATTCCACTTCGCAATTGTTTTTTGCTTTCGGGTATTGACAATATTTCAGAAGCCATTGCCTTAATTAGCGATTCAACTGAAAGGGCAAAATTGCGTGAGTTATTAGGCGAAAAAGTTACAACTCATATTCGTGAAGTTTGGCCCAAACATCCAATTAAAATCACATTTGATATTTCTGATGGGAACATTCACTTTCACGTAAATGATGAAAATGCAAAAGTAAAAGCCAAAACAGCTGAGCAACGAAGCGATGGTTTCCGCCAATTTATTTCTTTCCTATTAACCTTATCCGCAGAAAGTAGAAATGCAGAGTTGCAAAATACTATCATATTATTAGATGAACCAGAAACGCATTTGCATCCCAAAGCACAAGAAGACCTGTTGAAAGAACTTATTTTATTAACGAAGGACACAAGTAAAAACATAGTTTTTTTTGCTACTCATTCAAATTACATGGTTGATAAATCAACCCTAGAAAGATATTTTAAAATTGAAAAACCAGAGCACATTACTAAACTTTCTAAATTCGATAATAAAACATCAACTTATGCAAGTATAAATTTTGATGCTTTCAATATTCTAAGTACAGATTATCACAATGAATTATACGGAAAAGCACAAGCAAAAAGCGACATAGATAAAGGAACCGAGTTTGATAAATTTTTACAAAAGGAAATTCCAGATTGTGTTGTTAAAGACTACGAGCATACAAACGGAAGTAAGTTTAATTGCAGCTTGCCAACCTACATTAGACATTTAATACATCATCCCGAAAACTATAAAAACATAAAATATACCTACGAAGAATTAGAACAATCAACCAATGCTTTGATTGCGCTATTGTCCAAAATTTCTCCTAAACTATCCAAAAAATGAAACAAGGTTGGGAAGTAAAAAAGTTGGGAGATGTTTGTGATAAAGCATCATCAAATGTTTCACAAAATCAATTAGACAATAAAGTTGGAGAATACCCAATTTTTGGGGCAAGTGGTTTGATAAAAAATGTAAGTTTTTATCATCAAGCTAAACCATATTTATCAATTGTAAAAGATGGTTCAGGTGTTGGCAGAGTTACTAAAATGGATGCTTATACCTCTGTTATTGGGACTTTACAATATATTTTACCGAATGAGGGAATAGATTTAGACTACCTATACTATTCGCTAATGTCAGTAGATTTCAAAAAATATGTTGCAGGTGCTGCCATCCCACATATATATTTTAAAGATTACAAAAATGAACCTTTTCTATGGATGCCGCTTAAAGAGCAACAACAAATAGTAAGTATATTAAATGGAGTGTTCGACAACATAGAAAAGGCAAAAAGTAATGCAGAACAAAACCTAAAAAACGCCAAAGAACTATTTGATGTTTATCTGCATAAATACTATACGAGCAACGAAGAAGATTGGGAAGAAAGAAAATTAAAAGAAGTTTCCGAATATTTTAACGGTTTAACATACTCACCAAAAGACGTGAGCAATGAAGGAATAATTGTTTTGCGTTCTTCCAATGTTCAGAATGATGAATTGGACTTTGACGACATTGTAAGAGTAAATCTTACCGTAAAAGAAAAAATTTTAGTAAAAGAAGGGGATATTCTAATGTGCAGCCGAAATGGAAGTGCAAGGTTAGTTGGGAAAACGGCAACAATAAAAAACATAAATGAAGAAATGACTTTCGGCACATTTATGATGATTGTTAGAAGTCAGTATAATCCATATCTATCTTGGTTTTTTAAGTCAACTGATTTCCGTAACCAAATAAAAGGAGGCGAAAACACAATGATAAATCAAATTACAAGGTATATGCTTGATGATATTGTCCTCTCGTTTCCTCCTATTGGTAAACAAAACGAAATAGTTCAAAAGTTAGATGCTTTGTCTATTGAAATAAAAAAGTTGGACTCTATATACAAAAAAAAAATAGACGACTTAGAAGAACTCAAAAAATCCGTTTTGCAAAAAGCATTTAGCGGAGAATTGAAAACCGGAAAAGTGTTTGCGGTATGAAAAAAAAATACGATACTAAAAATATTGGAATTTATAAACCACTTGAATTATTTGGTTCAATAACAAATTTGAGTATTTCTTATAAGGCTCCGATAGTTTTCCTTTTTGATGAACATCACGGCAATGAAAATGATTGCATAATTAAAAACATTGAGAATGCTAAATCTCTAATCAGGGATGGAAATATCGTTTTGATTGGAGTTGAAAGTTTAGCAGGCGGAACAGAATGGGATGAAGAAACAGGTGATTATGTTACTGACGACCTAAATGAAAAGTATTACAAGGAAGTAATCATTAATAGATGGAAAAATAATTGCACGACTTTAAGTGATGCACTTAGTATTGAAAACACACACATGATTATTGGTGTAGAAAGTGTAGGTATGATGAATAAAATAGAAGTCGATATTTATATTGATAATCCAGTCGACATCCGTAATTTCATAACAAAACATTATTTATCAAAATTACGTTCCAAGCATTTTATTAAAACCCTTTTAGAACACTATTCTTCAAAACAATTGATTGGTAACTTAATTTTAAACTGTGGTAGTAACCACAACGAACATATTGAAGAATGGATAAATAGCGGAGAAATTGATGAGATTGTTGGTGTCAAAGCAACCTACCTTAGGATAAATAATTTTTAAATGAACGAAGCAGAAACAA
>CAIMMJ010000142.1 GCA_903842515.1 uncultured Bacteroidota bacterium
AAATTTCTTTTGGATTTTCTTTAAACGCAACATCTATCATAACATTAGCAAGGTCTACAGAACTTATTCCAATGTTGGGATAAATAAAAGAAAAGAAATATTTATACAAGGGTCTAAAAATTCTATAAAAGGTATTGGGCTCTCTTCGTTTTTTAACAGGATAGATATAACCTGGTCTAAAAATATTAAGTTGTTTAAATTGTAAACTTTTTAGAATGTTTTCGGCAACTCCTTTGCTTTTAGCAAATAATACTGGGCTTTTTTCAGACGAATCGGCACCTTGTCCGCTTAAAAAAGAAAATACAACATCCGTACTTTCTTGTTTTAGTGTTTTAGAAAATGCGGCTGTATAGTCTATTGTTATTTTATTAAAATCTTCTTTGGGCACAGCACCTGTATAAACACCAATGCAGTAAAAGCAAATATCCTTGTTTTTAAAATAGTGTTCCTTACCCGAAAAATCTAAAAAATTTTCATGAACTATTTCAATCAATTTTGGATGTTTGTTAGTTGTGCTTTTTCTAACAAAACATGTAACTGAGTTTACATCTTCTCTTTGCAAACATTTATTAAGAATAATGTTTCCCACCATTCCGGAACTACCAGTAATTAATATATTTTTAGTAAGACTCATGTTTTAAAGATAAAAAAATTATAGTTTCAAATGAACAACTTTTAAATTTTACTGATTGTAACAAAGGTTTTGTTTTTGTATTTACTAAAAGCGAAAATTGTATGTTGCTAAACAAATTCATGCTTAGGAAATTGAAATTAGTTATCCTTGAAAAATAATTTGTTGGATAGCTGTATGACTGCACTCTAGCGGTATAAAAAAAAAGACTCTAAAAAATTAGAGTCTTTTAACTTGATTACAAATTTGTTTTATGCCAAAATAGTAACTGGATTTTCTAAATAAGCTTTTAAAGTTTGCAAAAATGCTGCTCCTGTTGCACCATCAACAACCCTATGGTCACAACTCAAAGTGAGTTTCATTACATTGCCTATTTCAATTTTACCGTCTTTAACAATGGCAGTTTGTTTTATGCCACCCACAGCTAAAATACATGCATCAGGAGGGTTAATGATTGCTGTAAATTCATCAATGCCAAACATTCCTAAATTAGAAATTGTAAACGTGTTACCTTCCCAGTCTGATGGCTGTAGTTTTTTATCTTTTGCTTTTTGTCCATAAACTTTTACTTCTGCAGAAATTTGAGACAAACTTTTGTTGTCGGCAAATCTCACTACTGGCACTAGCAAGCCATCTTCTACTGCCATTGCAACGCCAATGTTAATGTGTTGGTTGTATCTAATTTTTTCGCCAAGCCACGAAGAATTAATTTTTGGGTTCTTGCGAAGTGCAGCAGCAGCGGCTTTAATTACTATATCATTGAACGAAACTTTAACATCTGCAATTTTATTTATTGCTTCACGAGCTTCCATGGCTTTATCCATTACAACCTCAATGCCTAAGTAAAAATGAGGGGCGGTGAATTTACTTTCAGCCAATCTTCTTGCAATGGTTTTTCTCATTTGCGAAATTGGCTCTTCGGTATAACTTTCAACACCAATATTTGCAGTAGTTACTGAAGTAGTAGATTTAAAATTCTCAATGTCTTTTTTTACAATTCTTCCGTCGTCACCGCTTCCTTTTACTTTTGAAATATCAATTCCTTTGTCCTCTGCAATTTTTTTAGCCAAAGGCGATGCTTTTAATCTTCCGTCGTTTGATGCAGTTGCAGTAACTGTTGTTGGAGCGGAACTTGCAAGCGGTGCAGCTTCTGTTGTTGGTTTTGATTCTTCTTTAGGTTCAGCCTTTTGGGTGGTTGGGGTTGCAGCTAACAAGGCAGAAATGTCTTCACCGGCTTTTCCTAAAATTGCGAGGATTGAATCTACTGGAGCCGCTTTTCCTTCTTGAACGCCAATGTGCAATAAAACTCCATCTTGAAAAGACTCAAATTCCATTGTTGCTTTGTCGGTATCTATATCTGCTAATAAATCTCCGGTTTTTACAGGGTCTCCCACTTTCTTGTGCCATTTGCTCACCACACCTTCTGTCATGGTATCGCTTAACTTGGGCATTTTTACTATCTCTGCCATAATTTTTTCTTCTTAAAAATATTTTTGAAAATCGCTTAAATTAATTTTTAAAATCCATCCATAATGTATGGATAATCGTTTTGAACATATACATCTTCGTACAATTCATGTGCTTCGGGATACGGACTTTCCTCTGCAAAAACTACACACTCTTCTACAATTTGTTTTATTTTTTCTTCCATTTCATCGAAGAACTTTTCGTCGGCAAATTTATTTTTTAGTAATGTTGTTTTAACTTTTTCAATGGGATCTTGTAATTTGTATTCCTCTAATTCTTCTTTGGTTCTGTATTTTGCAGGATCGCTCATAGAATGGCCTCTGTAGCGATACGTTTTCATTTCTAGAAGTGTTGGACCATCTCCTCTCCTTCCTCTTGCTGTAGCTTCTGCAATAGCCTCGTGAACCGTTTCGCAGGTCATTCCATCAACCTGAAAAGAAGGCATATCGTAGGCTAATCCTAATTTGTATAAATCGTGAACATTGCTTGTTCTTTCTACAGAAGTGCCCATGGCGTAATTGTTATTTTCAATAATAAAAATCACAGGAAGTTTCCACAACATAGCCATATTAAATGCTTCGTGCAAAGCACCTTGACGAACAGCTCCATCGCCCATGTAACAAAGCGTTACTGCATTATTTCCATTGTATTTATCTGCAAATGCTATTCCCGCTCCCAAAGGAATTTGTCCTCCTACAATTCCGTGACCACCAAAAAAATTAAACTCTTTTGAGAATAAATGCATAGAGCCACCCTTGCCTTTGGAGCAACCGGTAACTTTTGCCATTAATTCTGCCATTATGTATTTTGGGTGCATTCCTCTGCCAATTGGGTGGGCATGATCTCGGTATGCAGTAATCATTTTATCGTCTTTAGTAATTGCAGATTCGGCACCTGCCACAAGAGCTTCCTGACCTATGTATAAATGACAAAAGCCTTTTATTTTTTGCTGAACGTATAGATGACCTGTTTTTTCTTCGAATCTTCTCATCAGGAGCATAGATTCATACCAGTGTAAATAAGTTTCTTTAGTGAATTTGGTTTTAGCCATTTTATGTTGGTTTTGTTTTGAAAAGTATGCAAAAATAAACCATCGAGGCTATTAAACAAATTATTTATGAATATTAACTTAAAATATACACTAAGAAACTTTGTATTTAAAAATTCAAACAAAATTAGAAATTGCCCTATGTATTTCTTAGGTTTAGAATTCAAGCAAATAGAAAATTATCTTACTCTTCGAACTTCTTTAAAAAACTTTTTGCTTTTGATGCAATTCCTAAATTAAAAATATAAGAGGCCTGGCCTTTTTCTTTTTCCTTTTGTCTTTTTTCTGGTTTTAATTCTTTAATGGCTGTGTTCCACTTTTCATCGCTAGAAATTGCTTGCATTTGATTAATGCTATAGCTAAAGAAAAACCAATTGTTGTTTTCATCTGCCAAATAAATATTTACAACATCTCCAGATCTTTTTGGCACCAACTCTAGCTTGCAAGGATAGTAGCGGTTTAGCTGATTTTTAAAAATGTTTCCAATTCCTACTTTTTCCTGAGATACAAAAGATTTTGTAGATGGATTCCATTTAAATTTAACATCAGAAAAGAAAATGGTGTGTTCCAATTCGTCTGGTATTTTTTTGAATGCACCGTATAAATTCACTTGCGAAATTAATTTATCTGCTTCTTTTTTTCCTACCAATTCTGTTAGGGAACGTTCGTAAATTGGCCTGGTAAATGGCACTGCTTCTGCATTGGTAGATTTCTCGAACAACTCAGAAATTTGTTTAATCAAACTGTTTTCAAAAAAGAAATCAATGGCCAAAACGGTTTCAAACGTTATTGAATCATTATTTAAGTTATGCTCTAAACTTCCAAATGTTTGTAAGTTCACTTGCCCCATATTTTTTACCATGGAGAGATTTCCTTCGCCATAAATTTTGCAATCTTGAGTGTTTAAACTCATGTAGTTTCCGGGAAATGAAATTTGTTTGATTTTATCTTTGCTTGCAATCTTATATTCTTTGTAAGTATCGTCGTAATAAATAAATCCTCGTGATTCCATCAACACCAAATCGGCACCTTGGCGTTTGGTACTCATAAAACTACTGTAAACATGCATAGAGTCTGTGGCTATCATCATGCCGCTTCCAACGGTTTTGTTTTCTATGTCAAAAATCCTTGCGGTATCTAAAGGAATATATACGTCTGTTGGATTTATATCGGCATCAAAGAATACCCACGATTTTTTTATTTTATCGCAAGCATGCACCAACCTAAAATTACCCTTGAAAAACAAATTTTGACTACTTGCCTGTAGACGCAAGATTCCTTTGTATTCAAATGCAGGGCTTAATGTAAAATTTGCTTCTTCTTTTATGATTCCCTCTCCTACTGTTTGCCCTGTTATATCAGTTCCTACCAAATCAAAATGCACCAGTTGTTCATTGTCCGTAACGTCTCTGTATCTATAATCGGCAAAACCTGTGTATTTTTTTCTGCCCAATATTTCAACATTAGCATTAAATAAAGTATGGTATTTGGTGGTGGTGTTCGCCAATATGCTGGCGTTTTTTAAATCTTCTAGTTTAGCTTTTTTAAATATTACAACTTTACCGCTATCAGGATAAACTCTTGCATCACCTGTATTTATATACCTTACATCAGCACATCTAATAATGTTAGTTCGTAAATCATACTTAGCTTTAGGAGATAAAAACCGCAGTGAATCTTGCTCTGGGTGTGTAGAAATAAATTCAGCTCCGGTTAAATCCAAATCGTCAGTAGAGGATAGAGCACGTTTTGAACCTTCTTCGCTGGCGGATAATTCTAGGTTGTCCTTTTCCATATACCATTTAAAATTATCCATGAAACAGAGGTATTGGTTTACTGGGAATTTTATGAATGAACCGCCACCATTAGAAGTAAAATCGCCAATACGTTGGTCAAAATCTATGTGAGCTTTTAGGTTTGTACTTAAAAATGCTAAACCTGATGAATCTGCTAAATTCTTTAAATTAAAATTACACGTATCTGCATCAAACATTCTTTCTTGAAACACCATTTTATTGGATTCGAGATTAGCTTTAAAAAACTCGGCATTACCTTTTCCAATTAATTGTTGCGGCGAAAGAGTTAATACACCGTGAAAGTCGGCAATACCATCATACATTTTTATTGGTACTGAACGTTCATGAATGTTCATAAAATCTTTGTAGGGCATCCAATGTATGTATGTATCTGTGGACCGAGCAATAGGAAATTGCGTTGGATCTTTCTGAGGTTTTTCTTCATATTTTTGAACATCACCATTGGTGGAGTCTGGAAAGAATAAAAGATCGTTGCTATTAAATGTTGAAGTAACATAATGTAATTCGCCATCTCCTCTAAGCCCGCGATTACTCATGTTTATCTTGCTAATAAATTTTCCTTTGTCCTGATACATAGGTAAACCACTTTCAGGTGTTTGGTAATTTATACCCAAAGAATAATCTTGTTGCAGAACAAGTTTCTCTTTAATGGTTGGAAATACACCTGCAGATTCAAACTCGCCATTAAATGAAAGTGCCGCATTGTCAAAGTTATCCAAACTATCAATGGTGAACGGCTCTAAATGGAAAAAAGTTCTGTCTCTTTTATAAACCCCACCTTGCACACTTTTTTGATCCCAGTATGAATAAGAATCGCTTTTAGATATTAAAATAGGATACTGTGCAAAGTTTACCACACCAGATTTATTATTGGGATTATCAATTAATAATTCTCCCTGAATATTTTCTATAACTGTTTTTACATTCACTAATTTAGGCATTCCGTTTTCATCCATTTCTTTGGAGAGAACTTTTATTCTTAATGAATCTGTATTTGTTAAATTTATTTTAAATTTATCGTACTCAAAACTAAATTCTTTTCCAAAAAACGTAAACCTTCCTGCGTTAATTACTCCGGCAAAAAAGAAATCTCTGTTTTTCTTTACTAAAATTGTTTTACCTGATGGTCTGATGCTAACGTTTTGAGAGTCGCTCAAGAATATTTTTTCTACACCAAAGATTTTTAAATCAAAATTCAGTAGATTAATTGATGCATTTGCCTGGTCGGAAAATAAGGTAGATTTAAACTCTAATACATCGTAATCTTTTTTACCAAGCTTATAAAGACAGTGGTCAAAAGTCTTTTCTTTAACCTCTACTTTATCGGATTCTTCGTTGTAATTTACAAATCCTTCCATAGCCATTTTTAATAAAAGTGGTCTCATTTGCGAAGGAGCCGTTTTAAAATATTTAGACAAGTCAATAATCTCAATGGTTTTTATGTTTTTTTCTTTGCTAAACGATTTAATTCTAAACAAAGGATTTACATCGTCCATTCCCTGGAGCTTAGCAAACTTGTAATCTCTAAAATAATTGAAGGATTCAAACTTTGCATTACTTTCAGAAGAACCAATAATCATTCGCAAATCAATTTTTGGTTCATCTAACTTCCAAATTAATTGTTCAAAGTCTAATTCTAGCTTATGGTATGTATCAAAAAATGGAGAACGAGCTATACCAGAGTTATCTCTGAGCATAGAAACCTCTCTGTTTTTTACCAAATATTTTATTGGAAGTCCCGGATGATACATAGAATCTTTTTCCCAATAAAACACCACACCTGCTCTTTCTGAAGCAACACGGTCGTCGCGGAGAGTTAAACTTAATGAAGTTACCTTTAAAAAAGTATTGCCCTTTAATTTAAACCTTAAAGTAGCAGGATTTTCAAGAGTGCCTGATCCAATAAATTTTGCACCTTTTACTAAAAACCCTCCATCAAAATCTACATCCGGATAAATGTCTTTGATGGAATATCTTTTATCGTAAGAATCAAATGTTGGGTAAATTGCCTTTTCACCATTACTTCCATTTAATACTTTATCTGTTAATTTTCCTGTTAATGGATGATTAAAATATTTTGGATTGATGTAACTAACAGAATCTGCAGTGTAGGTGGTAGTTTTAAAATCTATTTTGTAATCATCAAGCATTGCATATACAATTTTTGGATCCATATTGGCTCTTTGCCAGTCTACTTTTCCTTTGTAACCGGTCCATTTTTGAGCAATAACCTCGTAATAACCTTCCGTATCATAAATTACTAAACTATCTTGAATACTGTAGCATTTAATGTTAGTTTTTTGAAAAATAACTTTTGGAATTGAATCGTATTCAAAAGTAAAGTTCTTTGTAGATGCCTGCCACTCCGTTGTTACAGACTTATAAATTGTATTTGTAGTAAACAAATTTTCTGACATTGTAACAAAGTTGCTAAAAGGCGTTAATGTTTTTGCAGTCATTACCTTCTCTAAACTCTTAACCCACAATTGATAGTTTTTATCATCTAAAACACCTTCGGAGAACTTGCTCATTGATACTAAAAAAGCTTGAAACTCTGGAAATGCTTTCACTCTCTTTTTAAGCATCCAATTGCAAATTTTGTATATAAAATTTCTTTGTTCTTGATTAAAATCGGTTCCTTTTTTTAGGTCCCAATATGTTTTTAACCAATCGTCAATAAAAAGATTGGCCAAATCTCTGTTTGATGTTTTTAAAAAATCTTTTATTTCTTTTGCAAATGGTTCTTCTTCCTCAGTAAAATTTTTGAATTGAGCTTGCGAAAATGAATTTTCTATGGGTATAAAAAACAGAAGTAGAATAAAAAATAAAAATGATT
>CAIMMJ010000143.1 GCA_903842515.1 uncultured Bacteroidota bacterium
AAAAAATAAATTTATTCTATCCTTGGATGCAGATGAAGAAATTTCGGAAGAATTAAAAACTAACATATCTTCTATCTCCGAAGAAAATTCTACTACTGTATATTCATTTAATAGGTTAACCAATTACTGCGGAAAATGGATAAAACACTGTGGATGGTATCCAGATAAAAAGATAAGAATATTTAATAAAGAAAATACAAATTGGAAAGGAGAAATTCACGAAGAATTAATTTTTAGTAAACCGGTTACTGAAATACATTTATCCGGAAATTGTAACCACTACAGTTATTATTCCATAAAGGAGCATTATTTGCAAGCCGAAAAATATTCTAATCTTTTAGCGGAAGAAATATCAAAAAAAAACAAGAATATTTTTGTTTACCAATTGATAACAAGCTCACTTTTGAGATTTATTAGAGATTACTTTTTTAGACTTGGATTTTTAGACGGTTATTACGGTTTTATCATTTGTAAAATATCTGCACATGCCACGTATTTAAAATATAAAAAAGCAAGGAGTTATAAACTAAATAACCATGTATAAAGTTGTATTTGATGCCATAAAAACAAACAACATGAATAGTGGATTGGGTCGTTTTTGCAATTCATTAGCTCATGAACTTATTGATCAAAACAAAGATTTTATAATTGAATGTATTGTAAAAAAAATTGATTTAAATTTAGATTTTGTATTCCAAAAAAAAATATCGGTTATTCAATCTATGTTTGGAATAAAGCACACAAGTATTTTACACCAAACTCATCAAGAATCTAAACTTTTTGTTAGAGATAAAAAAACGAAAATAGTATTAACAATTCACGATCTAAATTTTCTAGAAAAAAAATATTCTGAGTCAAAAAAAAACAACAAACTTAATTTAATTCAAAAAAAAATAAACAGAGCAGATGTTGTTGTTTACATTAGTGAGTATACAAAAACCCTCGTAAATAATTATCTTAAATTAGAAAACAAACAGCAATTCGTAATTTATAACGGAAATACATTAAACGTTAATCAGCAAGAAACTCCCTTAAATTCTATTCCTAAAAATTCTAAATTTTTTTTTAGCATTGGAATGATACAAGAAAAAAAGAATTTTCATGTATTAATACCAATCTTAAACACATTTAAAGATTACTTTTTAATTATAGCAGGAGACAAATCAAATTCCTATACTCAAAAAATTGTTTCATTAGCAAAAGAATTTAATGTAGAAAAGCAATTGATTCTTGCTGGAACAATAAACGACAGCCAAAAACTTTGGTTGTACAAGAACTGCGAAGCATTTTTGTTTCCAAGCCTTGCCGAAGGGTTTGGCTTGCCAGTTATTGAAGCATTAAGCGTAGGTGCAAAAGTTGTGGCCTCCAATAAATGTAGCTTACCCGAGATAGGAAAAAATTATATCCACTATTTTAATTCATTTGAACCAGACAAAATTGGGACTGAACTTTATGAGATAATTTCTAAAACGGAATTGTTTTCATCTCAAGAAAAAATAGACTATGCCAAAACATATTCTTGGAAGAATGCTGCTCTTGAATACTTAAAAATATATAGGTCTCTAATCTAACCATATTTTAAAAATATATATTTGCATTAAATGAAATACATCTTTATTTTTTTAATAAAAACCTATCAATACATATTGTCTCCTCTGCTACCAAATGCATGCAGGTACAATCCCACTTGCTCACAATATGGCATAGAAGCTTTTAATAAATATGGAGTTTTTAAAGGATTCTGGCTTACTCTAAAAAGAATATCACGCTGCCACCCCTGGGGTGGAAGTGGTTATGATCCTTTGCTTTGACTTAAACCATAAACTTATTTTTTACATTAACGTACTTTAACCCACTACAACTAATACTTATTTATTATTTTGCGTTAAAATTTGTGAGCAATAAAATACTTTAGCTACAAATGTGTTTATCAAAAACAACTGAACATCAAAATGAACAAAAAGACAATAGTTAAAAAAATTAAAATTACAGTAGTTGCAATTGCCATTTCAGCATCATTGTTTACGGCATATTCTTTTACAGATAGCTACTTTGAAATATCTAAAAATCTAGACATTTTTGCCACGCTTTTTAGAGAAGTAAATACATATTATGTTGACGAAACAAAACCCGGCGACATGATGAAAAAGGCAATAGATTCTATGTTGGATGATTTAGATCCATACACAAATTATATTCCCGAATCAGAATTAGAAGATTACAAGTACATGACAACCGGGCAATATGGAGGAATTGGTTCGCTCATTAGAAAGAAAGGAGATTATATTGCAATATCTGAACCTTATGAAGGTTTTCCGGCACAAAAAGGTGGATTAATTGCAGGCGACATTATTCTTGAAGTAGATGGAAAATCAATAAAAGGAAAAAACACAGATGAAGTAAGTAAAGTTTTAAAAGGCTCTCCAAATACACCAGTTAAACTTTTGATAAAACGAGAAGGCGAATCGGCCAACATTACAAAAATTATTACCAGAGAAGAAATAAAAGTAAATAATGTTCCTTATTCAGGAATGGTAGACGATGGGATTGGATATGTTTATTTAAATCAGTTTACAGAAGACGCAAGTAAAAATGTAAAAGATGCTATTATAGATTTAAAAACAAACAATCCCGACCTAAAAGGAATTATTCTTGACCTTAGAGGTAACCCCGGTGGATTGCTGCACGAAGCAGTAAATCTTTCTAATTTATTTGTTGAAAAAGGAACAGAAATAGTTAGTACAAAAGGAAAAGTTTCTGAATGGCAAAAAAGTTACAAAGCATTAAATGCTCCTGTAGATTTAAATTTACCAATTGCAATTTTGGTTAATAGAGGTTCAGCTTCCGCAAGTGAAATTGTTTCTGGAGCAATTCAAGATTTAGACAGAGGAATTGTTGTTGGTCAAAAAACTTTTGGAAAAGGCTTGGTGCAAACCACACGAAACCTCACATACAATTCAAAATTAAAAGTTACCACTGCAAAATACTATATCCCAAGCGGAAGATGTATTCAGGCACTTGATTACAGTCACCGAAACGAAGACGGTAGCGTTGGCAAAGTTCCAGATTCGTTAATAACAGCATTTAAAACAAAAAACGGCAGAAAAGTTTTTGACGGTGGCGGTGTAAATCCTGATGTGAAAGTTAAACCAAAAATCGCAAGCAAAATTCTTATTAGTTTAGATAGCAAAGCCTTGATATTTGATTATGCTACACAATTTAAATTAAACAATCCTTCAATTGGTTCGGCTAAGCAATTTAGATTAAGTGACGAAGAATACAACAAATTTTGCAAGTGGCTAGAAGACAAAGAATATGACTATACAACGGACACCCAAAAAGAGTTAGAAGAATTAAAGAAAATTGCTATCGAAGAAAAATATTTCGATAAAGCATCTAAAGAACTAGAGCTACTTAAAGAAGTAATATCTCACAACAAAACACACGATTTAGAGAATTTTAAAACAGAAATAAAAACTGAACTAGAGAATGAAATAGTGGCAAGATATTACTATCAAAAAGGGAAGTTAGAACATTCTTTATCTCTAGACTTAGAAGTAAAAAAAGCAACTGAAATTTTAAAAGACCAAAAACTCTACGGAGAAATATTAGCAGGAAAATATGTTGATCCTGAAATAAAATAATTTCATTTATTTTACGTTAGTTGTCCATGCAACTAAAAAAGCCAGGAACTGAATTTTATTTTGTTTTTTTTACAAGCCTTCTGGCAATTGCTTTACCACTTTCTAATTTTTTAATTAGTGTTTCTCAAATTGGATTACTGCTTTGTTGGATTGTACTTCCTGGTTTAAAAAAAAGAGTAAATGTTCTCACATCCAATAAGTACATTTGGATATTTGCTTCTGTTTACTTTTTGCACATTATAGGCATTTGCTGGGCTACAGATACAACGTTTGGATTAAACGATCTAAGAATTAAACTTCCTATTTTATTGTTGCCAATAATAATTGGTTCAATAACGCCCCTTAAAAATGAACATACATTTTTAATTATTAAATTATTTATTGCAGCAGTTTTTATTTCTACTCTAATTAGCGTTGCAGTTTTATTGGGAATAAATGGAAAAGAAATCACTGATATTAGGCAAATTTCAATTTTAATAAGTCACATAAGATTATCATTGCTCATTTGTTTAGCCATATTTTTTCTCGTGTATTTTTTGTTCATCAAACAATCAAACTCTATTGTAAATAATGTATTAATAATTAGTTTAGTGAGTTGGTTTGTATTTTTTCTTTTCCTACTTACTTCAATTAATGGATTGTTTGTTTTATTTACAATGTTATTAGCCATTTTTATTTGGTTTCTTTTTTCAAATGCAAATTACTTTTGGAAAATCATTATTACAAGTACAATTGTGCTCTCAGTTATAGGTGCTTTATTTGGCATACAAAAAATAAAACTCGAATTTTTCTCTCTGTATGAAAAAGAATCCAAGCCTAAAAACATTCATACAAAAAATGGAAGAGAATATACAGTAGAAGGCGACGTATCAAAAACAGAAAATGGGTATCATGTAGCTTGGTACCATTGCAAGCCAGAATATGAAAAAGAATGGAACAAAAGAGCAAAAATAAATATAGATAGCGTAGACAAAAAAAAACAGTTTATAAGATTTACACTT
>CAIMMJ010000144.1 GCA_903842515.1 uncultured Bacteroidota bacterium
CATACACCACCGGTATTTTTTAATGAATCGGAATTAAACAATTTAAAAGCAAATAAAAATTATTCAGTAGAAATTAAGTCAATAGAAACACAGTTTGAAAAAATAAGTACCGAGAAAAAAGAAATTGTACTAAACCTTGTTAATGCTATAGATAAAAACAATGCAACAGAAATAAACGAACATACTAATCAGTTAGTAATTAAAAATAAAGAGAGCGATGAAATTAGGACTAAATCAAAAGAATTAATAAAGCAAAATAATCCTAGAGCAGACACAAACGATTCTAATTATATTTTTTTAAATTTTGTAATAAACTATTTTCCTAAAGGTTTAATTGGATTATTAATAGCCATTATATTTTTAGCTTCAATGGGTTCAACAGCAAGTGGATTAAACTCTTTGGCTTCCACTACAGTGGTAGATTTTTATAAAAGATTAATTGATAGCAAGAGCAACCAAAAACAAGAATTATTGCTATCGAGAATAAGCACCGCTGCATGGGGATTTTTTTGTATTGTGGTTGCATTATTTGCCGCAAAACTTGGAAATTTAATTGAAGCTGTAAATATCTTAGGTTCTCTTTTTTATGGAACTATTTTAGGTATATTTTTAAGTGCCTTTTTCATAAAAAAAATAAAAGGCACTTCTGTTTTTATTGCAGCCATTATCACCGAAATAATTATTTTTTTTATATGGTATTTTGAAGCTGCTGCTTTTTTATGGCTCAATGTTTTGGGCTGTTTTATGGTAGTTATATGGGGTTTACTTTTTGAATTAATTTTATTAAACAAGTTTACTAAATAGTTGTCCCACAAATTCTCGTAAGCCTAAAAATTGATTGATTTGAATGAAAATAGATGATTTAAACCTACCGGTTTCCTGTGTGTATTATTAAAAACATGGCATTTATTTGGAGCAACAAACGTCCTCATTTTATCAGGTTATTTTTGTGCAGCAAAATGTTGCTACTTGTTTCCAAGCAGCCCTTTTGGTAAGATGAGAGCTCTCTGCCGCGGCAGATATCACCCGAAAGGTCGAAATTTTGCAAGCAAAAATAATTCCGACCTCCGCCGCGGCCAACCACAAACATTTTGATTTTTTTTTCAGATAATTTTTCAGGCAACTTCAAAATATTTCAATGTAATTTGATAAAATAGTACGTTCAATTTGCTTTCATTTATTCACATAAATCCAAAAGTATATTTATGATTTTGAAGAAAATGTTTGATACAAAAATACCTTACCTTTCTTACCCTATTGATTATTTTATTATTTTGCTTCAAAATGCTTTTTTATGGTTTAACCTGCTATTTTTGCAAATAATCCTTCACTTTTAAAATGCTTATTAATCAATCCATAATACCAGATATTAAAGCAATAATTGCTACTGCCAAAGACAAAGCAATTAGGGCAGTTGATACAGAACGTACCCTCATGTATTGGCAAATTGGCAAGCGAATTTTCGAAGAAGAACAGCAAGGCAAGGACAGAGCAGAATATGGTGAATACCTAACCAAGTACATTGCTCAACAATTAGAACCTGAATTTGGAAGTGGCTATTCTAAACGTCAAATAGAATTGTTCCGTCAGTTTTATCGGACTTTTCCAATTGCGAATACACTGTATTCGCAATTGAGTTGGAGCCAGTATAAACTCATCATACGCCTTGATAATCAATACACAAGAGAATTTTATATAGCTGAAACAGTTAAGAATAATTGGACAGTACGCCAGTTAGAACGCCAAATTAATAGCAGTTTATTTGAACGTCTTTTGATGAGCAACGACAAAGAAAGCGTGCTGGCAGTAGCCAAAAACGAAAAGCTACCTTCCGATGCAAAAGAAATAATAAAAGACCCAATGTATTTAGAGTTTATGGGCTTAAAGCGTGAGGCAGCGTATTATGAAAAAGATTTAGAGCAGGCAATTATCACACACCTACAAGATTTCTTATTAGAAATTGGAAATGGCTTTTCATTCGCTGCACGACAAAAAAGAATACATATCGAAGGTGATGAGTTTTTTGTTGACTTAGTTTTTTACAACCGTTTACTGCAATGTTTTGTAATCATAGAAATTAAAACCACCAAACTCACACACCAAGATATTGGACAATTGCAGATGTATGTAAATTACTACGACAGAATTGAAAAACTACCAACCGAAAATCCTACCATTGGTATCTTACTGTGTGCAAATAAAAACGATGGTGTAGTAAAATTTACACTACCCGAAAATGCAAAAAACATAATTGCAAGTCAATACAAGTTATATCTTCCTACCGAACAACAATTATTGGAAGAGGTAAACAAAGAATTAGAGAGAATAGAAGAGGAAAAAGAGTAAGGTGGAATCTAACTAGTATCCATGTAATAAAAAAAGGTCATTAAGAAAGAACAGGAAGTAGTCTTAAAAAGCTACAAATTTGAAGTTCTAAACTAAATGACCATGACAAAAATAAAACAAAAAAAACTAGAAACAATAAGTTACGAAGGACAAACGATTCATGTTGGGCTTGACGTTCACAAAAAAAATTGGAGTGTATCCCTTTATCTAAATGATTCCTTCATTCGTACTTTTCATCAGGAATCTAACGGCCAAGCCTTATTACAACATTTACAAAGTCACTATCCTGGTGGTCATTATAAAGCATGTTATGAAGCTGGATTTTGTGGTTTTTCAATACAAAGGGAATTAAGCCTCTTGGGTATTGATTGCAGTGTTGTGAATGCGGCAGATATTCCCCAAACCAACAAAGGAATGTTAAGCAAAACCGATGCTGCCGATTCTAGAAGAATTGGGGAAGCTTTTGCTAAGCAGTTAGTCAAGCCAATTTATATACCAAAACAAGAAATAGAAGCAGATAGGAATTTAATACGTTACAGAAAGCACGTACAAGATGATTTAAGAGCAAAAAAACATAAAATAAAATCAAGCTTATTTACAATGGGCTTAAAAATACCACTTGAGCACGATAAACCTTATTGGACAAATAATTTTATAACTTGGTTAAAAGCACTTTCAATTGCAGATAGCGGCAATAAGCTGACCATTGATCTTTTGATTGATGATGTTCTTGTTTTACGTAAGCGATTATTTACCACTAACAAAGAAATACGATTACTCTCACAAAGCGAAAGATATAAAAGCACATATACTTTATTAACTAGTGCGCCAGGCATAGGTTTAATAACCGCCATGACTATGATAACTGAAATAGGTGATATTAATCGTTTCGATAGTTTTACAAAATTTAATTCCTTCATCGGTTTATGTCCTAGTGAATTTTCATCCGGCGAACGCATACATAAAGGTAAAATGACTAAACGCAATCATAAAACAATTCGAGCACTAATAATTGAATCAGCTTGGATCGCAAAACGAAACGACCCAGCACTCACACTAAAATATCACGAATTATTAAAAACAAAAACAGCTAAACGAGCTATAGTAATAATTGCTAGAAAATTATTATCGCGTTTGTTTACAGTTTGGAAAACAAAAATAGAATATGAAAAAGGAGTATTAAAATAAAACAAAGGACTTAAAAATAATAAAAGACATAATTTTATCATTAATGACTGCAGACCACTTGGGGCTACTGAACGAAAGTTCTTTAATTAGTTTGTGGCTGCTCATTAAATTAAAACTAACGGATACTTGTAACTTGATTACTAATAGGAGTCTGAAATTTTAATGTTTTTTATTACTTTTGCGTAACCGCTAAATTATCCAGATAACAGAGCATGGTTAATAGCTATGCCTGTTTGAAGGAAATTTTATTCTTTCTTGTGTGACTGTATTTATTCATAGTAGCTCCTCAAATTCTCGTAAACTCAATGAAATCAATTGATTTGAACGAAAACATGGGATTTAAATCTACCGTTTTTCTTTCCAAATTATTAAAAACATGGCATTTTTTCG
>CAIMMJ010000145.1 GCA_903842515.1 uncultured Bacteroidota bacterium
CATATTTGTTGTAATTTTTGAATCATTAGAATTTCCAATCTCAAATGTAAATCCATCTTTTGTTCTTACTTCAAACCATTGCGGTGTATAAATAGTTGCAGCGTGTGAAATTATAATGTCAAAGTTTTCTTCCCTAGTATGATACTCAGTCATGTCAAGACCATTATTAGTTTCTTCAGCTATTAAAATACTTCCATTGTAAACAAATCTATCTTTATTTGTCAATGAAATTGTTGATATATAACCATCTTCAAACATATTTCTTCCTTGTCTGGTTATTCCATAAACGCCGCTAAGGTTCCAACCCATTCCAGCTAACCCTTGTAATTCAGAACTCATGTAGTTAATACTGAGCGTTGGAGGTTCAAAACCAGCAGTTGCTTTTGGTATTTGGATGGGTATAGTATAGGAGGCTTTACCAGTTGGAGTTACAGATTCAAACCCTTTGGTGGCGCCCACAGCAAGACTTATATCATGTTCAATTAAATTTTCGCTAAATCCTTGACTTGTGTTTGAACTAAAAGGAACTGGTGTTGGAATATTCTCATCAATTTCAAAAATAGCACTATTGCCAGGGGCAGGGGCGTATACTGTACCTGGGTTTAGTTCGATTCTATCCCCTGAACGCCAGTGGTAATTTGAACCAGAATTTGTATTTATTAAATTTGTATTGTCTTGTAAAGGGTTTTGCAAACCAATGCCAGTATTGTAAAATGGCATTTGACCAAACCCATTGGTGAAAATGAATGAAAAAATAAATAATAATAAATATTTCATAAGTTACTCTAGGTTGGTTTTTACAAGTTGCCATGTTTGTGAGAAATCTTTTCCAATTAAATAAAAAATATACACTCCTGGCGGTAGATTGGGTAAATCGATGCTGCTTTTTCCTTGACTAATTAAAGTAGTATACAAAATCTTACCATTACTATCAATAATATCTACTTTTGCCCCAGCGTTGTTTGAATCATTAAAATATTCAACATTAATTTTATCAAGGAATGGGTTGGGATATGCAGTTGCAGAGGCATTTATAGAAGCCTTTTTTTCTTTATCGTCAATTTTTGTTTTTGTTGCTTTATTTTCATCTTGAACAACATTTCCAAATCTTCCTGACTGATTACCATTAGTACCATCATCCTCTTCAACTGTGCACTCTTCAGCTCGTGCAATTCTATTTCCTGCAGCATCATAAGAAAACTTGATTTTACAATTCCCCAGTAAGCGCTAAGCTGAAGCATTGGCTTTTTGAGGTTGGGCTTAGTGAGTTTATAATCATTGCTTTTCACATTTTCAAAACTTTAATTGGACTATTTTCGTTCGCACTGCTCAATCGCCATTCATGTGCAAAATTAACAAAACCTGCTTCAACTGGGTTTTCATGAATGTAATTTACTTTTTGATTTATCATTTCGTTGCTATATAAATAAAATGGATGATTATCGTGTTTCCAAAATTGGTTTGTTTGCTTTTGTGGACTTATTTTACCAAAATGCCTAAAATGCTCTAACATCCATTCTCTGCGGCTTTCTTGTATATTAGTTTTTATTGACTCTAAAATTTTTGTTGCGGTAAATGATTTTAAATCCCTAAGTATATTTGATAATGTACCTTCTTTTGAATATGCTATTAAATGAACATGGCTTGGCATTATGCAATAGCAAAACAATTTTAATTCTTTTTGTTGTTGACAAAAAATGATGCTCTCAACTAATATTTCTTGATACCTTCTTCTTGTAAATACATCTAACCAACCAACAACACTAAAACTAACAAAA
>CAIMMJ010000146.1 GCA_903842515.1 uncultured Bacteroidota bacterium
AAGTTCCTATTGGCCAAGCTATGTTTTCTAAACTTGGGTATATTGTTACAAAGGTTCTTGACTTTTCTAATGAGGGAGCAAATTTTGTTTTTGGAATTTTAGTAAATGGAAAAAAACTAGACGAAGTTTTTGGAATAGGTAGCGGGTTTATATTTATTTTTAAAATACTTCCCACAATAATTTTTGTTAGTGTACTTGTAAGCATTGCCTACCAAATTGGATTGATGCAACGAGTTGTAAGTATAATTGCAAAAATAGTTCATAAATTAATGGGAGTTAGCGGCAGTGAAGCCCTGAGCAATGTTGCCAGTGCATTTGTTGGACAAGTAGAAGCACAAATCATGATAAAACCATACATTGGAACAATGACAAGGTCTGAGTTGTTGGCCTCTATGAGCGGAAGTATGGCCTGTATAGCTGGTGGAGTTATGGCAGTATATATTGCAATGGGTGTGCCAGCACCTTATTTAATTGCTGCTAGCTTAATGGCTGCGCCCGGTGCATTGGTTATATCAAAAATTGTTTTTCCGGAAGTTGAAGAATCACAAACAAAAGGCTCTGTGAAATTGGAGATAAAAAAACAGCATACCAATTTGCTGGATGCTATTTCTCACGGTGCAGGAGATGGACTAAAAGTAAGTTTAAACGTACTTGCAATGTTAATAGGTTTTATTGCATTAATTGCAATGGTAGATTATACTTTAGGATGGATTGGCAGAGGCTTAAGTGGAGCAAATATTTCTTTGGCATCCATAGGGATTGACGTTCAAAAATTGAGCATGAAGGAAATTTTAGGCTCTTTATTTTCAGTTTTTGCACTTGCTATGGGCGTGCCTTCAAAAGATTTGCACGCAGTGGGTGGATTATTGGGAACTAAAATTGTAATAAATGAGTTTGTAGCCTATAGCGATTTATCATCAATCATAAAGAGTGGGGCATTAAGTGCAAAATCAATAACAATAGTAAGTTTTGCGTTGTGTGGTTTTGCCAATTTTTCTTCCATTGCAATTCAGGTTGGTGGAATTGGTGAGCTTGCCCCCGAAAGAAGATCAGATTTAGCAAAACTTGGCTTTAAAGCATTAATTTGCGGCACTTTAGCCTCATATTTAAGTGCAACAATTGCCGGCATTTTAATTACCTAACAAATTGTAGTGAAAAAGTAATCACATTTACTACTAAATTCTCCTTTTATACTTGGTAATTTTATCCAGCAATTTTTAATAATGGATAAAAAACTAAACATAGGAGTATTTGGAGTAGGTCATTTGGGAAAAATTCACTCTAAATTAATTAAGGAAATTGATGGATATAATTTAGTTGGATTTTATGATCCTAACAATGAAAATGCAATAGATGCTGAAAATCTTTTAGGTATAAAGAGGTTCACTAATCAAGAAGAATTAATAGATTTATGTGATTGTATAGATATTGTTAGTCCAACGCTCTATCATTACGAAGGAGCAGTTAAAGTAATTAAAAAATCAAAACATATTTTTATAGAAAAGCCTTTAACTACAACAACTGATGAGGCAAAATCCTTAATTTCTTTGTGCAAGGAAGCAAACGTTAAAGTACAAGTTGGACATGTAGAGCGATTTAATCCTGCCTTTGAGGCGGCAGTAAGTTACTTTGATAATCCAATGTTTATAGAAACTCACCGTTTGGCTCTATTTAACCCACGAGGCACAGATGTTTCGGTGGTGTTAGATTTGATGATTCACGACATTGATATTGTTTTGGCCACCGTAAAATCCACTGTAAAAAAAATAAGTGCCAGTGGCGTTGCAGTAGTTAGTTCCTCTCCAGATATTGCCAATGCAAGAATAGAGTTTAACAACGGTTGTGTGGCTAATTTAACTGCCAGCAGAATTTCTATGAAAAATATGAGAAAATCTAGATTTTTTCAGAAGGATGCATACATCTCTGTTGATTTTTTAGAAAAGCAAGCAAGTGTTGTTAAACTAAAAATGCTAGAAGGTGAAGCAGGGCCATTTGATGTAACAATAGACCTTGGCGAAGGCAAAGGAACCAAACAACTTTATTTTGAAAATCCGGAAGTTAAACCAAGCAATGCAATTAAAAAAGAACTAGAATCTTTTTGGGATAGCATTGTAAATAATTCTCCTATTGCAGTGCCTATTGAGGATGGTTATAAAGCACTAGACATTGCTTATGAAATTATTGAAAAATTAAAATTAAATAATTAGTATTTGATAGGAAATCAAAACCAGAAATCACTTAATTTAATGCGGTATTCCTATAGAATATATGCATAATTAAAAAGTGTGGTAAGCTTATACACGCCAAAAAAATAAAAAAATATCCAATTACGCCTTCCGAACTATCTAATTTAATTTTACCAGGGAGAAGAAGTAGCACAAAAACTAATAAAGCTCCCAGTGTATAAGGCAATGCTTTTTTGTATAAAGAAACTGAACTCATAGAAAGCCCAACTTGTAAATGGCTCCAGGCATTATAACTGTGCTGAAAAATAAAATAAAGGGCAAATGCAACTATTAATGGCAACTTAAGACCAATAAGAAGTATAAAAATTAGTGATAAGGAAGATTGTTTTTTTCTGAATTGAATTTGAGACAATATGCAAACAAATGACAATACTGCAAAAACATAAATATTATCTGTAAAATCTTTCCCAATTGATTGTGCAAACTGCAAACCATTTATACTTGAAACAATATCTATGGCTTCACCAAAATGAGTGAAAATAATAAACGAAAGTATTGAGAAGCCCAATAGAATTGCTTTTAAATAGTAGGCGGTTGAAACAATCTTTATACCCATTTCTTCAAATTCAGATTCCCCAAAATGAAAAGAAGAATAAACAATAAAAAATAGTAGGGAGAACAGCGGAAGAAACTGCCATACAATAAAGTATAGTACAACAATAAATAAATAGTTAAGAACAAATGGTAACAAGGCTATCTTTTTATCTTTTTGTAATAAATGGTCAACTGCTCCATGAGGAATTCCAATAAGAAGTAATCCAATTAAAATTTGTGTTAAATTTTTACAAGAATAAATAATTAATTTTAAAAAACAACAAAATTTTAATTTTGTTTTGGCCAAGTAAAATTTTTTTAAAATTTAAAGGAAAAGTATTGATAATCAAAAATGTATTTATTTACGACGAAAAAAGTAAATATTACTTTTGGTAAAATGTTTTCTTATAACTTAGTTTTCTTTTATTTGTTTTTAGTTTATAAAATAAATTCCTTGGCCTTAATCGTGTAAGTTTATTTGATGCAAGTTCATTCTTTGCTACATCTAATTTAATTGCTTTTTATTGTTAACCCAATTCAGGAAAAACAACTAACACATGTTTTAGAAAAGTTTGAACTATTAGAACAATAAAAAAGAAACCCAATTATTTTATTTCAAAAATATGTAATTGGCAAATTTTAGGATTCAACTCCACATAATTCCAATCTTTATCCCAAACATATTTTTCTCCGGAGATTAAATCTTTTACTTCTGCGGTGTCATGTTTTAGAGATAATTGATCTTTGGGTAATCTACAAAATCCGGATTGTGTGTATTCGGGATCGAGGTTAATGATTATGTACAATTTATTCTCTCCCTCTGTTTTTATAAAACTTAATAGTTGGGGATTATCGTTTTGGCAAAAGTTAATGTTATTTGTTTTTTGCAATGCAGGATTTTCTTTTCTTATCCTATTTATTTGCGTAATTAATTTTCTAAAAGGAGTAATTGTTTGCCAATCCCAATTACGAATTTCGTATTTTTCTGAATTAAAATATTCTTCCTTTCCGGTCATAGGTGCGGTTTCCAATAAATCATAAACCGGTCCATACAATCCATAATTTGAAGAAAGAGTTGCAGCCAAAACAAATCTAATTGCAGATATTTCTAATCCTTTGTTTTGGATGTAATACGGTAAAATATCTGGTGTATTGGGCCAAAAATTTGGTCTAAAATAATCTTTCAATTCTCCCTTGGTAAGTTCGTTCATGTAGTCCGTTAGCTCCTGCTTGCTGTATCGCCAAGTAAAATAAGTGTAAGATTGAGTAAAGCCAAGCTTGGCCAAACGTGCCATAATTTTTGGTCGTGTAAATGCTTCACTTAAAAAAATTGTTTCAGGAAATTTTTTCTTTACCTCATTTATTACATATTCCCAAAAGATAAATGGTTTGGTGTGAGGATTGTCTACTCTAAAAATTTTAACACCTTTTTCTGCCCAAAATAAAAACACCGACTTTAACTCTTCCCATAAACTTTCCCAAGCATCTGTTTCAAAATTAAAAGGCAAAACATCTTGGTATTTTTTTGGAGGATTCTCGGCATACTGAACAGTTCCATCTGGTCTCCATTTAAACCACTCTGGATGTTGTTTTACGTAAGGGTGATCTGGCGAAGCTTGAAATGCAATATCTAATGCAATATCTATATTTTTGTTTGAAGCATACTTAACAAGTTCTTCAAAATCTTGCATTGAGCCTAACTCCGGATGAATTGCTTTGTGACCGCCCAGCTCATTGCCAATTGCCCAAGGAGAACCGGGTTCACCAGGCAAAGACTTGGTTGAATTATTTTTTCCCTTTCTGTGGCTGTTTCCAATTGGATGAATTGGTGGAAAATAAATAACATCAAATCCTAATTTATGAACAAAGTCAATAGCTATTTTACAGTCTTTAAACGTGCCGTGTTTGCCAATTTCACTGGATGTTGATCTTGGAAAAAATTCGTACCATGAACTAAATTCAGTTTTTTTGTGTTCAACTTTTACTTCTTGCGTAACTCCGTAAACCGTTGAATTTTCTATTATAGGATATAATTTAATTATTTCTAATAAATCCTTTTGTTGCAATATTTCAAGAGCTTGGTTATATTTTTTAGAATCACTAAAAATTGATATAATTTCTTTTGTTTTTTTTTGATGTTGCCCTTTTGCTTTCTTAGCTATTTTAACCAAATGTTCCTTACCAATTAAAATCTCAACTGCTACAGTTTCCTCAGCTGCAATTTTTTTAATTGTAGATTTATACCAATCCAAAGGATGATCTACCCATGCTTCCACAGTAAAAAAATAACTTCCAATTTCTTCAACTAAAAAACTACCCTCCCATTCATCATTTGATTTATGGAATAATGGAGAATTTTTCCACGTTTTTTGCTTTCCAAACTTGTACAATATTCTTGCATTTATCTCATCGTGCCCATCACCAAAAATGTGAGATTTAATTTCAATTTTATCGCCAACTACTTTTTTTAAATAGAATTTTCCATCGTTTACCGTTGGAAATACAAATTCAATAAGTGCTCTGTTTTTCATATTTTTATTCTTGGTGTTAAAATTACACTATGGTTTTAATAATTCCAAAAAAAAGGGAAAGATTTCTCTTTCCCTTATTGCCTAACAAGTACACAATTTTCTTAATTGCCGAATACTACCTTTTCATTTTTAACTTCTCCGTTGGTAGTAAGTTGAACAACATAGGCTCCACTAAGGTTTTCTATATTTAATTGTGCTTTACTTCCATTGCTACTGCTCATATTTTTGTATTCTACTAATTGACCAAGGCTATTGTAAATTCTTATTTCGGTGTTGCCTGTGCTTTTTGTTAAATCTAAAAACAGATTGTTTTGGCTTGAGTAAATCATACCTTGTGTTTCTGCATTGGCAGGACTAATTAATGCTTTTTTGCTGAAATGTACAAAAAACCTATTTCCGCTGTTGCCTTCAGTTAGGTATACTTGATATTTGCTGTTGGCCCTCATGTTTTGAAACTTGCCTAAGGAGGCATCTTCCAAGTAAACATTTACACTTGGGTCTATTGAGCTTAACTCAATAAATTCTAGTTCTTTACTTCCGCTGGTTTTTGATTTAATACTAACAGGAACAATTTTATCTTGCTCAAAATCCTTGAACGTGTTTATTGCCAAAGAATAATTATCTTTAGATAAACTATAGATGGTACTACTGTATATTGGCTCATTCAATAGCTTTTTTGCATCTGTTTGTAAATCGTATTCATCGTTACTTTCTCCATCGGTTCTAATTAATAATTCATCACTTTCTGCACCATCATTTAGTTGTATTCTGCACTCATTTTGAGGTGTTGCAAAATAAACATACGATTGGTTAGTAGTTCTCATGCTATTGTTCATTAAAATATTTGTTGTGCCCGGAACAGTAGATATCACAAAGAATCCCTGACTGTGTGCCAATCTATCGTTGGTTCCTGCTCCTATATTGTTTACCCATATTCCCGGGCCTGAGCTGTAAACCGCATAGTTTGTTTTATTCCAAATATAAACAAAAGGTAAAATTGTAGAACTGTTGGCTGCTACCATAGCATTTAAGCTAATTGGAGAAGGATATGGATTTCCAATTAAATTTAAGCCATCATCAGTTCTTGTTACAGGAATATTATAATTGCCTGTATTGGCTGTTCCTACTACATCTATCATTCTGTTTTGTGGTATGGTAGCCATTATGCCTAAGCCGGGTGACATAACTTTGGAAATACCGTTTATCCAGCCTGGTGTTGCAGCAGCAGTTAGTGTTTCATCAAACCACCAAGTGCTAGGAAATTGAGTAGGTTGCGTTACATTAGGGTTGGTATTGTATACATAGCCAGCGGGCGATCCGTTCACAACAAAATTATCATTGTAATTCTGATAAACTGTACTGCCATTTGTAACCGGAGAAGCAATAGTATGTGATGCTTGAATAGGAGTATTCACAAATCGCTGAACTCGAGTTCCGCCTGAAATACTTCCTAAATAACCTCCAGTAAAATCGTTGATAAATCCAGCTGTGGAACCGCTTGAAGTAATTACTAAATTATTGGAATTGGTGGTTAGTACTCCATTTTTTAATGCCAATTCTCTAGAAATACTTAAACTGCCAAGTGGAGCTATTGAAACGCCAGTGCTGTTGTTAATATCTACATTTACTGCAGAAACAATACCACTTAAATTTTGAGGGGAAACTGAATTAAATTCAACAATTCCAGCACCAACAAAATTACCGTTTCCTTCGAGATCTCCGCCCACAATTAGCTTTCTTCCTGTAGCAATTGTAACAGTTGGGTTGATTGCTCCATTTGGAACAAATTTAATTTTTCTACAATTTGCATCTACACTACTTAAGTTGGGCTGCGGACTTGTTATGGCTCTTATTACAATATCACGTGATGAGTTTGGTAAAACTCCACCTGTCCAGTTGCCAGCTGTATTCCAATTATTAGAAACCAAACCTAGCCATTGGTATAAAATAGGAGTATAGTTGTTTTCAAAAGCACCAACATCTGTAGCAGTACCAATTCCTGCATATCCAACTGCTCCAAATCTTAATGCACCATCTGCATCATTAGAAATTCCTAAATTACTATTAGTACCTCCACTTTCTATTTTGGTTTCTGTTGATGTGTTAACCTTTAGGAAATTAGCATTTGAACCATCCACAGAGAGGAAATTTACGTTTTCGGCAAATGAACTATTTTCAAATCCAACAAAATTTCTATAGGCATTAAAACTTTGATAATTGTTAGTTCCATCGCTAAAAATAAAGTTATTTGAAATTGTGGAATCAGAAACAAAATAGGCATTATTATTTGAGGAATTTAAAAGCCCTCCAGATACTCCGTTTCTTCTGAGCACCCTTACTCCTCCACCGCTGGATGGATTTGACTTATTAACAAAAACATTGTTTCTCAAATCTACCGGAACACTTGAATTAAAAGCAAAAGCACTTGAACCAAATGAACCGCCGCTGCTTGAAGCCTGTAAATAAACAGAGTTGTAGTAGAATTTAATAGAGGTGGCAGTGGTTCCATTTACATTTATTCCTGCAAAGGCGTCGTTGGTGTTACTTGAAACTGTTGTAAAATCACCAATTACAGAGTTTGAAACTACGCCTAACAATCCAGCTTGTGTGGAAGTAATATTTATACCCTCTACTTTGCCGGAAACAGTGGCAAATTTTACAATTCTATTTTTTTCTAAATTAAGGGAGTCAACGGTTACAATTCTAATTCCCTCAATTGAATCGGACGCTGAAGAGAAGTTTGATAATGTATTTCCGGATATTCTGGCTTTGTTAGGTCCTCCACTTCCGCTACCGGTATGGAAAATTCCATAACAAGCACCTGAACCAGTTGATGTGGATAAATTGCTTATTGTATTGTTTCTAGTAATTCCAATGTTTGGTCCACCAGAGCCAGAACCAGTATGAAATATTCCGTATGCATTTCCACTTCCCGTATTTGTTATGTTCGAAATTGTATTGGAAACTCTAGATGAATTATTAGGTCCTCCAGAACCAGAGCCGGTATGGAAAATTCCATAGGCATTACCACTTGATGAATTGGAAATATTACTAATGGTGTTAGATGTGTTTATAAAAGAATTAGGACCACCAGAACCACTGCCTGTATGGAAAATTCCATATGCCGAGCCAGCGCCATTGCCACTAACATTACCAATTGTATTGGTTGTACTGTTTACGCTGTGCGGCCCTCCTGAACCAGAACCTGTATGAAAAATTCCGTAAGCTGCACCACCACCTGTGTTTGAAATATTTGAAATTTCGTTTCCAGTAATTGTTCTATTTTGATTTAAACCTGATGTGGAACCACTTGATTCGTTGTAAATTCCGTAGGCTTCTCCAGTGGAAGAATTGTTAATTGAATTTAATGTATTTCCATTGTCAGTAAAAGTATGAGGCCCGCCGCTTCCGCTTCCGGTATGAAAAATTCCATAAGCAGAGCCTGAACCACTATTTGAAACATTGCCAATTGTGTTAGTAGTGAAATTAAAACTATGTGGTCCTCCACTTCCACTTCCGGTATGAAATATTCCGTAAGCTGATCCTGTGCCATTGCTAACAACGTTATCTATATCATTTGAAGTATTGTTTATACTGTGCGGTCCGCCTGAACCTGAGCCAGTATGAAAAATTCCATAGGCTGCACCAGCTCCACTGTTGCTTATATTGTCAATAAAATTATCATTAGTGGTCATTGAAGTACTTCCATTTCCTGATTCTTCGTGAGCTATTGCATACACCTCGCCAGTTGAAGTAGTTTTAGAAATATCTAAAATATCGTTATTTTTTATATTTTTAGTGTGTCCGCCACTTGAAGTTGTTGTATGTAAAATTCCATAGGCATTTCCCGCACCTGTTTGGGTGATATTAAAAATAGAATCGTTGTCTATTGTTACATCAACGCCATTTATTGCTTCAATGGCATAAATAGAATTAGAACTGGTGTAGTTATCGAGTGTATTTGCAACTAATGTAATTACATTTCCATCGGCTATGGTAATACCTTTTATAGTTCCTCCTGCTGCGGTAAATGATTTTACTTTATTTTGATTTACAATTTTATCAAAAGTAGTTCTACCGGTAGTTAAAATACCTCTAATATTAGCAACACCAAAACCTGTTACGTTTTTTATGTAGTTTTTTACTATTCTTTCTACTCCGGCACCGGCTTGTATTTGAACTCCTCCGTTATTGCTTTGACTTGCCATTGCCACAAAACCTGCAACTGCGTCATTGTAATAAACTGCCAATGTTCCACCCGAACCAGTTTTTGTAATGTTAGTTATTGTGTTTTCAAAAACAACAACCGAATCTGCCCCAGATGGATTATAAATTACAAACATATCTGCAGGAGTTGAGGAAGTAAAATTACGAACAGTATCTCTTAAGATATACACTCTTTCTGTTTCGGAGGTATTGTATATTCCATAAACATTTGCAGAGGTATTAATATTAACGTTGTTGATTATTCTATTGGAATCAATTTGTAGTTTATAAATTTCTGGTTGAGCATTTCTAATGGCAAAAAACTCTCCACTAGAACCTGCAGTTACCAATGAATTTTGAATTACATTCTTTTTAATTCTTAAAAACGCAGAAGTTGAATTTAAACTGTTGTTAATAACCATCATTGGTTTATTTGTAAGTCCTTGTTTAAGTGATAAAGTATTTGACGCAATTACTGAATTGCCGCTTGAGTTTCCAATTACTGAAATACCTCTTATATCTCCTTGTGTATTTTGACCACCATTAGCCGTATTGTCAATTGAATTATTTCCAATCACAAAACTTGCTACGTTGGTTAATTGTACTCCAATGGTAGGCGTTGTATTTCCACCTAGGTTATTGAGAATATTACCATTTTGGATTACAGCTGAATCTCCAACAAAAATATTTTTCTCTAATAAATTAGATGAAGCAGAAGAAAAACCTTTTAAAATAACACCTTTATTGACTCTTGTGATAGTATTTCCCCATATTTTTATTTGATCAAAATTACCAGATGGAAGTGTTGGTGTAAAACTTTGTGTAGGGTCAAATGAATGATTTCCAATGTATATTCCTGTTGAAGCGGTGTCAGCATTTTGCAAGAATATTCTACAATTTCTAATGGTAACATTTTGGCTTGCATCGTTGTTAGTTTTTTTAAGAATTGCAATGCCCCATTCCATTCTCTCAAAATTGTCGTCGTTAGTTGGGGGGTCAACAAAAATAATGTTTTGTATGGTAACGAAACCAGTTCCAACAATTCTTACCACTCCATCGCGGTCTATTGTTCCGCCAGGTCTTGCATTAAAGGTGGGAAGGTTGATTGGATCTCCTTGAAATATTAGTGGGTTTGCTGCAGATGGAGGATTATTTTGCACATCAATTACAATGTTTCCAAGAGAACCAATATATCCTGGAGAAATATTGACTGTAACACCTCCTGCTCCTACTCCATTAGCATTTATGTTGTTTACAATTTCTTCTAGTGTTGGAACATCTGCAGGAAAATTAATTATTCCTGAAAGTGGAACAGCTGTTATGCTAGCAGCTGTAAAGAAATTGGAGCCAGAAATCATTTCAACATTTGTGGGCGAGCTTAATTGTAGCATTCCAATTTGCGTTGGTGTAACATAATTATAGTTTCCTCCAACGTTAAAATTGGCAATACCATTTGTATTGAACAATTGAAATTCGCCTTGAGTTTCAGAATTTCCATTTAGTTCAGAAAGGTTATTTAAATAATCTATGGTTGCATTGGCGGTAATTGAAGATGGAGTTATTACTTCATAAACTCTTTTAATACTAGAAGATGCTCCAACACCATCAATTGGCAAGGAGTAACGTCTTACTGCAACGTTACCAATGTTTCCTGTAGTACTTTGTAATTCGATACCTAAATTTGAAACATCACTTAGGGTTGACGATAAAACGTTTTGGGTATAACCAACATAACCTTGCCCATAAACAGGACTAGCTGATGTATTGATTATTTTAGAATCATTGTCCTCATTTACAATCAAGGCAGAGCCAGAAAGAGTAAGATTAAAATTATTTAAGTCTAAATCACCGTTAGAAGAATTGCTAAATTCAAGGTCATTGGTTATGTTAATGTTAGAAAACAACTTGGCACCACCAGCAGCTGCCAGTTTAAAAGAATAGAAATTTCCTGAACCTAAAAAAGTAATGTTTTGTTCGGCTGCCCCAGTAAGAGTAATTTTTGATGAATTTGGGGTGAAAGTTGAACCTGCAATTAAAGTATAATCACCCCCTAACTTTAGCTCCTGAGCACCTGAATTTGATAATACTAGGGTTCCGTTGCCATCATTTCCAAGTGTTAGATTTCCATCTATCTGAAAAGTAGAAAGAAATTGATTTCCTCCAGTATTTAAATCAACGGTGCTACCTCCTTCTATGGTAAAATTATTGGTTACTCTTATTGGTGTATTATCATTTACATCATTTGTGGCAAATTGCAATTGTGAATTGGTTCTTACAATTACATTTATAGGGCAACCTGCTCCCGAGAAAGCAGACCACTCTGTGCCTCTAGAAATTGAACCATTTCCGGAATAAATTAAATATGAACTTGCCCCATAAGTGGGTGCAAATGAACTATTATCAAAGGAGGAGGCATTTTTCAAAACTAAAGTATCACTAATGGTGTAAGCATTATTTGTAAAAACTGCTGTTGCGTTATCCAATGAAACCTTTTTAAATGCAGTTGGGGTTGAACCATCAAAAGTAACATTTCCATTTTTAAATTCTAAATACCCTGTTCCTAGAAAACTTAAACTTCCGTTTTTTATAATGTTTCCAAAGGATGGCGGTAGACCTGTATATAAATTTACATCTACAATTAGTTTTAGATCATTTTGCACTGCAAAATTTGATCCAGCACCAATGGACATTTCACACACAGAAATATCTACAGGGTGAATCGCGGCAACTCCTGTTCTATTGTATATTAATTTACTAAATTTTGCATTAGTTCCTGAAATTACTCCATTGGTAGTTCCTTGAATTATAAAATCGTTTCCATTTTGATTGAGAGTTCCATTTATTGTTACATTTCCATTATTTACTGTAAAACTGCCTCCCAAAGAAGATGAAAGATTTATGGTACCATCAAGAATTAATGAACCTACTTGAGTATTAGCTGTCATATTTGCCGGACTGTTCATGTCTACAAATGCTCCGGATTGGATGTTTAGTGTTTTTGCAATTGCCGCATTCTCTCCAACATTTACTCCAAAATTTAGTGTAACACCGCTAGAAATAGTAACTTCGTTTGGATATCCATAGCCAGAAGTTGCACTCCATTCTACTCCCCTAATAAAGCTACCGGTATTGTAAATCAAAGTTGAACTTGCACCATAGGCTGGAGCATTGTTAAAGGCTGTTCCACCACTATTTAAAGTTAAATTGTTTACGATTGTTGACAAACCATTCCCAAAATCTATTTGGGTAGTTGTGGTTACATTTGTTAAATTAATTTGGGTGGATCCTGATGTAGTAATTGTTATACTGCCTGTTCCTGCTGCATTTAAACTGCTTATAGATCTTGTTCCACTCACACCAATATTAATATTTTTGGCAGAGGTATTTATAAAATTTAATGCCGTTCCAACACCCATGGATAAGTTACCATTTGTAAGTGCAAGAATATCAGAATCTGTACCTGTTCCTTTTAACTGTAAGGAATTGCCTCCAGAGCTTGTGCATGTTATATT
>CAIMMJ010000147.1 GCA_903842515.1 uncultured Bacteroidota bacterium
GCCCAATTTGTTGTGCTTTTCCAATTATTGGTACAATAAGCAAGTCTATAATTGGGTTGTCCGCAGCTTCTAGGGCAATTTCTTTTGTCATCCAAACCACCGTCAAATAAAAGGTTTTGTCCGAAAGCAAAGGAACTAATTGCTATAAATTTTAAACAAAAAACAATTTTTTTCATGTTTTTATTTGTTTAAAATTAATTTGTTCAAATATGTTTTACCAGATGCTAAATCGCATATTTTAATCAAGTATAAACCATTGTCAAAATTAGATAAATCTAATTCTTGGTTGTTTCCAACAAATAAAATTTCATTTAAACTTTTTCCTTCTGAAGAAAGAATTTGTAATTGTTTTTTTGAATCATCTATTCCTTCAACAATTATTTTTACAATGCCACTGGTTGGGTTGGGCAATATAGAATATGATAAGTGTTTGTTTTGGATTTCAACTTTTTTATTTCTATTCAAGTCAATCTCATCTTCAGGGTCTAAGAGTGCAACTCTATTTCCATTTACAGTAGCAGTTTGTTCGCAAGTATTTCTATAAAATATATCTGTTGGGTTTAAACTTGCCAATATTGAGCGTGCTGTTATTACTGCATTTCCCTTTGTCTGAATCTGAATATCAAGAATGTTAGAATTTACAGAATACATACCTCTACTGCTTCACAATCTTTTTAATAAGTGGATAACTTCCTCCATCCAAAGCTACAAATTTTAAAAAATACAAACCATTGTTCCATTCGCTTACATCAATTTCTGTTTTGTTTTTTAGTTGCGTTTGTAAAATCTTTTGGCCATTTGATGCATAAATTTCTAATGAAATGTTAGCTTGTTTTGTGTTGTTTTTTATTGATATTTTTTCACTTGCAGGATTTGGATATATATCAAATTCTTGGTCTTTGAATTGGAACAGTTCTGCAACTGGTGTATCGTATCTTACGACCACTGTATCGTATCTATTGCAAGCACTTTCATCTGTTATCATTAGCCAATAGGTGCCGGGGGTATCGACTGTAATGCTTTGCGAAATTTGGTTGTTGCTCCACAAATAAGCAAAACCAGCAGGGCCGTTTAATACCACACTACCACCAATTGCCATAGGCACAGTGTCATTGGTAAAAAAATTACCTTGTGGCAAAAGTGCTTCTACAAAAAAAGTATCTATGTGTACCGTAGTGTCTGTTCGCCAAGTTTGGGTGTAGGTGCCGGGGCCATATATTTGCAAGGTGTTGGCTTGGGTGGTATCGCTGCCCCATTGGCTAAACCAAATATCGTTGCCCACAGCACCTTGCAAGGTTTGCGGAAAGTTGCACACTTCTAAAGTTTGGTTGTTGCTAATTATGGGGAAGACACCTGCATTGTCGAAGTAATAGAAACTCCATTCATTATCAATTGAATTAGCACACCAAAAACAATTAGAACCTACATTAATAGTATCTTCTAGATATTGTCCAACTCCTTTGGAATAGCCTATTACAAAGGTTTGATAAGAACTATCTGCTTCGTAAATCCAGTTTATGTGAGTCCAACTTATTTTGTTAGATATAGGTTCACCTGAACGTTCTAATTTAAACGGTCTATTAAATTGACTAGAAGATGGTGAATTAGAGTTTAATGTGTCTGTTCTAAAAGTAGCCCCTAAAGCGCCAACTGCATAATTAGCAGAATCTCCTAGTGACGTGTAATATTCTATCCAATATTTATTTCCAGGTTGTAAAGACTGTCGCATTTTCTGAAAAGCAAAGCCACGATAATCAGAAATTGAAAAGCCTATTAATGCATACAAAGCTATATATCCCGAGTCTGAAAGAGGATTTTGGTATCCCATAAAATTATTTGGGACACCAGACTTAAGTTGGTTTGGGCATTCCATGTCCCCACAGTAATGAAAATATCCAGAACCATTAAACGTTCCCTTCCATTTGTATATATTATTTTCAATTTTGCCCAAATTTCCTCCACTACAAGCAGAAGGACAATTGAAATGATTATCAAAACCATTATTGAAAAGCAAATTCTGTGCATTTGAGTTTTGGCAAAACATAGCTATAACTGTTATGAGGCCAATATATGATTTCATATTATTGTTTAATTAATTTGCTAATAAATAATTCTCCTTTTTTGTTAGTGGCTTTTATTAAATAAATTCCTTTTTCGATATTTATTAGAGTTATTTCAATTCCTTTTTGATAAATTATGGTTTGTATAAATTTACCTTCTATGCTCCAAAGTTCTAAATTACTTATGTCTTGGTCTGTAGTTTCAATGTAAAAGCTCCCATTGTTTGGATTGGGTTTTATAGTAAATTCTTTGGCTTTTATGGTTTGTTTTGGCTGATATGTTTTGCTGAATTCAATTACATCTTCGGGGACTAGAGGCATTGTTCTGGCTGCATGGTTGCTAGTAGAAGGCACTTCGCATGAATTGCAATAAAACACATCGGTAGGGTTAATGGATGAGAGAATTTTTCTTGCTAAATATACTGCACTTCCTTTGGTGTATGGACAGTATGTGGCAATTTGCCTTAAACGAGTTATTGATGACGGAGAATACACACTGTCTTTTAATGAAAGATTGGTTGCCAATTGACTTAAAACTTCTTTGTTTAGAATTTCGGGCAACAATACACCACTGCTTATTGAATTTAATTCATTCACAAAAAGAAGACTGTCTGAGCTATTCATATTGGGATGGAACATATTTTTTGTTTGAATAATTTTGCCCATGTTTACTAAATCTATAGAATCTGAAAACTGAGTTAATACTATTTGCTGTTGCAACGCAGAATCTAGCATTATTGTTTGTTTTAGACTTTCTTTGGAGTTGTATTTTATTAAGTTTGAATACCCCACTGTTTGTGCAGAATCAAGAGCAATGTCGTCGTAGATGTTTATCCGCTGCATGTATTCTTCGGGGGCATGACCATAAGTATAGCAATAATCGAAATCGAAAACAGGGTTTGTCGGCGGAATGATATTACCAAAAAACCCGGGATCATAATTATACACGCTTGGATAATATTCTCCATATTGAGACCAAGGGACTAGGTTTGGGGGGCCAGGGTTATAAATTTTGTTGTTGTCACCCAAGACTGGGGAGGTGAAAGCTGTATGATAACCACTTACTTCTTTCCAAGTATTGGTGCTAGCAAGTGATTCATTGCCTTGCTGCCCTAAAGGTGTGGGATGACCACCCAAATAAATACCTCTGTAACATCTGTTGATGTGGTTGTCGTTAAAAACGCCACCGGAGCTACTTCCCAAGAAAAGAAAAGCGTCTCCAATTTTGTATTCGGTGTTATATTCTGCTACTTGGTTTCCGCAAATATTTAAATTTTGGGAAACGTCCACTCGTATTCCTTCTATTGCAAAAAAATCGGTTGTAGAATTTACAATGTTATTCTTTACATCGCCATGTTTACAATCGAACAAATTGATTCCACAATTATAAGGATAAGTATCCGTTTCTGGCTTTACGTGAACCCTATTGTTTTCTATTGTAACTTTTTGATAACCGTTTGTTTCTATACCTCGGTTTACGTTTTGAATGTTATTGTAATAAATTTGTAGTGCAATTGCTCTATCGTTGCCGCCAATAACTGGTTGAATTTGAACAATATTAATTCCAAATGCATCGGGGCCATACAAACCATAGTCTGTATAATTTATTTTATTTTCCATAATTCGAACAGCCGAATAATCGTTTGTATTGGCAATACCAGAGTTGGCTAGTTTTATTGCAGTATTAAAATCACCATTAATATCATTTGCAAATATTTCAGCGCCACTGTTTTGATTGTTTTCTACCATAATACCAAACTTGCAGTTATAGATAGTATTGTTAAAGGCAAAAACCTGAGAATTTCCGCTAGAAGAGATTGCTCGATTCATGAAGTTTTCGAAATGGTTTTTAGGTATGTAATCGTAACTAGGGTCTAAGCCGTAGTAATTACCAACATTAAAAGTGAAATCACCTATACATCTGTTGTCAATTCCATTATAGGCATTTTTAAATTTGCCATTAAAAACGCTTAAATTGCTGTTTCGGTTTACAATGCAAGCAGTGGTAGCAATTATAGGAAATGGGGGTGTGCCAGAAGTCATGCCAGTAAGTACAATGTTATTGTTAACGCTAAATTGGTTAGTGGCATTATCATAATTATCGTTGCCAATGGTAATGGTAATATCAGTAGGAACATTAGAAATTAAAATATTGCGGAGTGTATGCAAATTAAAACTGTTGTTTAAACCAGAAATGGGAGCCAAATTTAATCCACCTTCAAAAGTGGAATATTCAATTTTTACACAATCATTAAAGTAAGGGTTATTGATATTTATATCGTGGATAAAACAATCGGTAAAATTTTTGAATAAATAAGACTCCATAATTTCTAAAGATGCCAAATTTGAAATTTGAACGGCATTAGTAGCATCAGAAATACTTGTGTTATCGCACCTAATTCTTCCTTTATCGAAGTTAATGCCGTTCCATCTATAATCGCATGATCTGATATTGGTGTAAGATAAGTAAAGAGTAAAAATATTTCCAGCATTTATAATCTCTGTATTTGCTTGTACTGCAATATTGCAATTGTCAAATACAATATCAGTGTCGATAGTTACAGTACCTGAAAGTACAAAAGTTTGATTGGAAATAGTATTGCTACCAGAAATACCCAATGAATCTAATAAACTTTGAGCAGTTGCATTGTGATAAGAAGTATATTGACTGCAACAAGGATTAACTTCAATTGCCGCCTGTGCTTTAGTGCAACCATCGA
>CAIMMJ010000148.1 GCA_903842515.1 uncultured Bacteroidota bacterium
AATTTTTGTTTTTTTTATTTACACAATGTCACTTATGGCAGTATCATTTAAATCTTCTCCAGATTTTTTTGCATCGGGAGCAATTATCGAATTGGGGGGAGTGTTTATAATTTCAGGAATCAATTCTATAACTTTATCGTGAGGTCTCTTACCTATAAGCCTCTCTAAATCTGCTTGAAAAATTACTTCCTTTTTTAATAATTCTTGTGCAATTATTTCTAGCTGAGTGTTTTTCTCTTTAAGCAAACCAAGAGTTTTTTGGTAAGCATTTTCAATAATTATCTTCACCTCTTCATCTATTGCTTGTGCAGTAGCTTCGGAGTATGGTTTCGTAAATCCAAATTCATTTCCTTTGGGGTCATAAAATGAAATATTTCCAATTCTTTTATTCATTCCATAAATAGTAACCATTCCGTAAGCCATTTTGGTTATTCTTTCTAAATCGCTTAAAGCACCCGTAGAAACTTTTCCAAATATTAATTCTTCGGCAGCACGACCGCCCAATGCCATACACATTGAGTCTGTGAGCTGTTCTACAGTATATAAAAATTGTTCTTTGGGAAGATACTGAGCATAACCTAAGGCAGCAACACCTCTTGGAACAATGCTAACTTTTACCAATGGATCGGCATGTTCAAGATACCAACCGGCAACTGCATGGCCAGCTTCGTGATAGGCCACAATTTTCTTTTCTTCTGGAGAAATTAATTTGTTTTTCTTTTCCAATCCGCCAATAACTCGGTCTATTGCATCATTAAAATCTTGCATGTCAACCAAAGATTTATTGTGGCGAGCTGCAATTAAAGCAGCTTCGTTGCAAACGTTAGCAATTTCAGCTCCTGCAAAACCGGGAGTTTGAACTGCCAATTTTTGTGCGTCCACTTCTCCGGCAACTTTTAGTGGTTTTAAATGTACCTTAAAAATAGCTTCTCTACCAATTACATCCGGTTTATCAACAGATATCATTCTGTCAAATCTTCCTGGCCTTAATAAGGCACTGTCTAACACATCAGGGCGATTGGTTGCAGCTAGAATAATGATACCCGAATTTGTACCAAATCCATCCATTTCAACCAATAAAGAGTTTAATGTATTTTCTCTTTCATCATTACCACCTTGGTATGCACCTTTTCCTCTTGAGCGACCAACAGCATCAATTTCGTCAATAAAAATAATGCAAGGTGCTTTTTGTTTGGCTTGATTAAACAAATCTCTAACTCTTGCGGCACCAACTCCTACAAACATTTCTACAAAATCGGAACCAGACAAAGAAAAGAAAGGAACGTTTGCTTCGCCAGCGACTGCTTTTGCCAATAATGTTTTTCCGGTTCCTGGAGGTCCAACTAATAGTGCACCTTTAGGGATTTTTCCGCCTAGAGTTGTAAATTTTGTGGGATTTTTAAGAAACGATACAATTTCTTCTACTTCTTCTTTTGCTTCCTCTAATCCTGCAACATCGGCAAACGTTATTTTAATTTTATCTTCGGCATCGTATAGCGAAGCTCTTGATTTGCCAATATTAAAAATTTGGCCACCTGGTCCGGAACCACCAGACATTCTTCTCATGATAAATACCCAAAGGCCAATCATAATTAGAACAGGAAAAATCCATTCAAAAATGCTTAATCCCCAATTCTTCCTTTCTTCGTAGGTAGGGCTAATTTTTTCGCTGCTATTTACAGCAGATTGTGCTTCGGCGAGTTTTCTTTCAAAACTATCTACCGAACCTACTTCAATAATATATTGAGGAACTACTCTTCCAGATTTTTTACTTGCATCTTTGTACTCAGGTTTATTAAATGCCTCAGATTTTATAAATATTTCTGCATCTTCTTTGTTTACAATAATAATTTTTTCTACATCTCCATTTTTCAACATTTGATTTTCGAACCTAGACCAAGATATTGACTTAGCACCACCTTGAAAATCATAAAGTTGAATGGCAATAAATATTCCAATGATTATAGCATATATCCAATAAAAATTAAATCCGTTTGAATTTGGTTTTTTAGGATTTTTATTTTGAAAGGGATTACCTTTTAAATTGTTTTTTTTCTTATTTTCTTCTGACATTTTTAATTTTTAATTATTGATGAAACAACAACTTTTGATTTTAGTTTATTTCTTTTACCTCTTCTAACTCGGCATCTGCCCAAAGTTTTTCCAGATTGTAAAATTCTCTGGTTTCTGTTTTAAAAATATGGACAACCACATTAAAATAATCCAATAGAATCCATTCTAAATTTGTGAATCCTTCGGCGTGAGAGGGGTTTTCTCCTGTAGCTTTTTTTACCTCTATGTGAACAGAATCAGCAATTGCTTCTACTTGTGTTCCTGAATCTGCATTGCAAATGATAAAAAAATCGCAAATGCTATTTTCTACATTTTTTAAATTCAGGACCATAATATTTTGCCCTTTCTTTTCTTGTATCCCTTTTATAACTGCATTTTTTAATACAATAGAAGCATCTTCAATTTTAATTTTCTTTTTTGCCATTAAGTTTAGTATAATTTGGCAAAAGTAGATAATTTTATCACTTTTGAGTCTTTATTTCTTTCTATTATTGGATTTTTAAATTTTATGTTCATTATTAAATTGTTTGGTTATGGTTGATAAGACGATTTTCGTTGGTAAATATTTTAAAGAATTAGAATCTGTAGATTCAACCAACTCATTTGCAGCGGAATTAGTTAAAAAAAATGAGGCAAAACATGGTATGATTGTTTTTACAACTCATCAAACCAACGGCAAAGGGCAAAGAGAAAAAGTGTGGAATTCCGAACCAAAAAAAAACCTAACCTTCTCTCTAACAATAAAAACAGATTTTCTTTTAGTTTCGGAACAGTTTTTATTAAGCATGGCAATTTCAAATGCAGTGTGGGAATATGTTAGTAAAAAATTAGAAGGTTTGGATGCAACTGTATTTATTAAATGGCCAAATGATGTTTTAATAAATAATCAAAAAGTAGCTGGAATTTTAATAGAAAATACCATAAATACTAATAGTTTAGGTTGGTCTATTGTTGGAATTGGTATTAACCTTAATCAAGAAAAATTTGAATTATTACACCCCACAAATTTTAAACCTGTTTCAATAAATCACCATTTAAAAAAAGAATTAAGTATTTTTTCTGAACTTGAATTGTTATCAGAGTATTTAGAAAAATGGCTATTTAAACTAAATAACAGAGAATTCAAACTAATTATGGAAACATATAAACAATGTTTATGGAATATTGGTAGAACAATAAAATTTGAAAACAAAGACAAAAAGTTAATTGACGGTTTGTTTTTAAATATTGATGAATCGGGTGTTCCAATATTTATTGATTTAAATGGAAAAACTTACTATTTTTCAGAAACAAAATCAGTAATTTACAATTAATTTAACTGGACAATTGAAAAACAAAAATTCAAGAATTACTTTTAGTAATATTTATTGCTAAATTTGCGGTTCAATATTAATTATGGTTAAAAAATTATTTCTATTCTTTATAATAATTGGTGGTTTATTTACGCTCAATAGCTGTAAAACACTGTATCCAAATGGTATGTTAAAAACTCCAAAAGACTATAAATTTAACGAAATAAAGAAAACAGCATTGCAAGAATTTAAAATAGGTGTGCACGATGTTATTTCATTTAATTTGTTTAGCAACGATGGTTTTAAAGTTATTGACTTAAATTCTTTTATCGCTGGTGAAAAAGGAGCTGGTGTTTCGTTTATAGTTGAACTAGACGGTACTATTAAATTGCCAATTTTAGGGAGGATATCTCTTTTAGGTATGACAGCTAGAGAAGCAGAAATCTTTTTAGAAGAAAAGTTTTCTGAGTTTTATGTAAAGCCTTTTGTGATGCTTAGAGTAAATAACAGAAAAGTTATTCTGTTTCCGGGTGCCGAAGGAAACGCAAAAATAGTACCATTGCCAAACACCAGCACAACACTTATGGAGCTAATAGCATCAGTAGGCGGAATTCCTGGTGATGGAAAGGCTTACTCTATTAAACTAATTAGAGGCAACATTGACAATCCAGAAGTTTATTTGATAGATTTTTCTACACTGGAGGGAGTTCAAAAAGGCAATATGTTAATGCAATCCAACGACATTGTTTACGTTGAATCTAGACCAAGAATAGCCAACAAATTATTGACAGAAATGCTACCTTACTTCTCAATAATAAATACTTTTTTAATTGCAAGTACCGTTTTTCTAAGGTTTCAATAATGGAGAGGACTAAGATAGATTCAATTATTGGTGATCAGTTTGACCCTCAATTATTCTTTTATATAATAAGAAAAAATGCCATTTTTATAGGACTTTTTTTTACTATAACATTAACATCGGCCTTTTTATATGTTAGGTATGAAACAGAAATTTATGATGCTAGTAGTATTATTCAAATAAGTAGTCAAAATAGCGCCAAGAACATACTAAATGTAAAAGACATAATGGATTCAGAAGACGGATTAGCTGGTATTGTAGAGCTAATTAAATCTAAAGAATTTTTAAATAATACCTTAAGCAAACTGCCAATTGACATTAACTATTTTACAAAAGGTACGTTTAAAGCCAATGAAACTTATACTTCTACTCCATATATAGTTAAAGCTAAAGCAAAAAATCCAAAAATTTACGGAGTACCTGTATTTATAAAATTCTATAATCCATTTTCATACGCTTTAGAGTTTAATGTTGGAGGAAAAAAAATAGTCAAAAAATATAAATCAGATAATTGGGGTGATTTTGATTTTTTTGTTGCAAAAATTGGAGTAAAGAATTTTAACGACATAAAAGATCAGCAAGCAAAAATAAAAGAAAAAGGATTTTATTTTATAATAAATGACCCAGATAATATAGCTGGGCCTTATATGTCTAAACTTGAAGTTATTGTATTAAATTCAGCAGCAAAAACAGTTCAAATTTCGCTTCAACAAAATAATCCGCAAAAATGTACCGACATTGTAAATCAAATTGCTGACGATTTTAAAATGTACGATGTTCAAAAGAGAAGTGAAAGCACCAAAAAGGTATTGTCTTTCATAGATAAATCTTTAGAGAATGTTTATGAATACCTCAAAGACTACGAGGGACAATTACAGAGCCTAAAAAAGGAATTAAAAACTACAAATTTAACAAAGTATGAAAATGTATTTATCGATAAAATTAATTCGCTCGAAAAGCAAGTTCAGGCAATTCAGTTAGATAAATTAATAATTGATGAAATTGAAAAAGCCAACTTAAATGAATCAAATGCAGATTTTGATAATATTTTTTGGCTTGCAGATGATAGTAAATTTGAGTCACCACTAAAACCACTAATTGATGAAATTCAAAATCTTATTCGACAAAGAGATAAATTATTGATTGAGTCCACAACAAATAACTTTGCAATAAAATTTACTGAAACAAAAATTAAAGAGAAAAGAGAACTACTTTTTAAACAACTTGCTTTCATTAAAAAGAATATTCAAGAGAAGGAAGCAATAGTAAATGCAAAAATTTCGGAAACTGAGTCGCAAATGAACAATATCCCAGATGTTGAGCTTAGATTCAGTAAAATTAATAGACTATTTACAGTAAATGAGAATTTTTACAATTTACTATTACAGAAAAAAGCAGAGTATTCAATATCCATAGCCGGTTTTGTTTCTACCAACGAAATTTTAGAAAAAGCTAGACCTTCGCAAATTCCGCTTTACCCAAATAAAAATAATATATTTTTAGTTGCTATAATTATAGCTTTTATAGCATCGCTTTCACTTGTTGTAGTTAAATACTTCTTGTTCAATAATATTACCTCAACAAATGAGATTAAAAAATATACAAATTTGTCAATTTTAGGACTTGTTCCAACTTACAAAAAACAAATTCCTGTTTCTCAGTTATTGGTTGATAATAATCCAAAATCTAGTATTGCCGAAGCATTTAGATCCATAAGAACAAACATGCAGTTTATTACTTCTGAGTCTAAATCAAAGATTATTGCCATAACTTCAACTGTTTCGGGTGAAGGAAAAACTTTTATTGCAATAAACCTCGCAGGAATAATTGCGTTTGCCGGAAAAAAAGTAATTATATTGGATTTAGATATGCGTAAACCTAAAATTCACGCAGGTTTTAATGCACCAAATTTAAAAGGAATGAGTACACTTTTAATAAAAAAAGATATTGTTGAGGACTGTATTCAAAAGAGCAATTTAGGAAATTTAGATTTTATTACCGCTGGTCCAATTCCACCTAATCCGGCAGAATTAATTATTTCTAGAAACATGGATATTTTGCTTGAAGAATTAAAGAAGATATACGACGTAATAATATTGGATAATCCTCCAATAGGAATTGTTTCAGATGGTATTGCCAACATACAAAAAGCAGATTACCCAATTTTTGTGTTTAGGTCTAACTACTCTAAAAGATTTTTCTTCGAGAAAATAAATAATCTAATTGAAGAATACAACATCAAAAACATGTCGGTAATTTTAAATGGTGTAGATCAACTTAACCCTGGTTATGGATACGGTTATGGATACGGTTATGGATATGGTTATGGTTATGGCTATGGATATTACGAGGATTTGCCGCATAAAAATGATAAATCCCTTTTTGGAAAGTTTTTTAGCAAATAATTATGGAAATTATTGAAACAGGAATAAAAGATTTAATAGTAATAAAACCTAAAGTTTTTAGAGACGATAGAGGATATTTCTTTGAGTCTTTTAATAGGTCTAAACTTGATTTTTTAGGAAATGATTTAGAATTTGTTCAAGACAATCAATCATTATCTCAAAAAGATGTATTAAGAGGTTTACATTTTCAAAACCCACCTTATGCCCAAGCTAAATTAGTTTCTGTAATTCAAGGATCTGTGTTAGATGTGGCAGTTGATATTAGAAAACAATCGCCTACTTATGGAAAAAGTTTTTCTATTGTATTGGATGGAATTGATAAAAACCAACTATTTATTCCGGCGGGATTTGCTCATGGTTTTAAAACACTTGAAAACAATACCATATTCTTTTACAAGTGCACTAACTATTATAATAAGGAAAGTGAGGGTTGCCTTTTGTGGAATGATCCAAATTTAAATATTAACTGGGACATAGAAAATCCTATACTTTCTGAAAAGGATAAAACAGGAGAATTTTTTGATACTTTTATAAGTAATTTTTAAATTTGGAAATTAATAACAAAGAATGTTTATAGCTATTTTATTGTTTGTAATTTCAATTTTAGTTTCATTTTTAATTAATGGATTGTTCTTAAGATTTTCAAGAAATTTAGGAATGAGAAACATAGAGAATGAACAAATCCGTTGGGCAAGTACAACCAAACCGGCACTAGGTGGGTTTTCCTTTTATATTGTTTTTCTGCTTTCAATTGCGTTTTATGCTATTATTTCTGAAAGGCATACTTTTTTAAATAATGAACAATTGCTTGGGATACTTATGTCCTCAACTTTAGGATTTTTTATAGGCTTGGCAGACGATGCATACAATACAAAACCCATTTTAAAACTGTTGGGTCAAATATCTTGTGGGTTAATTTTAATTTTTTCTGGCACACTGATTCATCTTTCAGAAAATTTATTGTTCAATCAAATTCTTACAGTATTTTGGATTGTTGGAATAATGAATTCAATTAATATGTTAGATAATATGGATGGAATAACAACTTCGGTATCCATTTTTATTATAATTGGTGTGTTAATGGTACTTTACATAACAAAAGCACAAGAAGCCATATTCTTTTATATATCTATTGGTACACTTGGCGCTTTAATTGGTTTTTTGTTTTACAACTGGAACCCCTCCAAAATTTATATGGGCGATACGGGCTCGCAATTTCTTGGAGCACTATTGGGTGCTTTAGGAATAATTTGCTTTTGGGAAACACCATTTGATTTTATACTTCATCACCAAACAAAAAAGGTATTGCTAACGCTTATTGTTTTTATTGTGCCAATTTGCGATACAACAACAGTTACAATAAATAGACTGCTTGCAAAAAAATCTCCATTTATTGGAGGTAAAGATCATACAACACATCATTTGTCTTATTTAGGATTTTCCGAAAAAAAAGTAGCCTTAATTATGATGTTAATTTCTGGTATTTCTTTATTTGTTGCCTATACAATGATTTCTAATTACGATTGGAATTTAAATAGAATATTTATCTATTCCTTGTACTTCTTTTTGTTTTTGTTTTTGCTTTATTCTACAACTTGGCTGGTTAAAAGAAAGAAGAGAAAATCTTGATAGATTGAAAATAAAAAACAAAAAATTTTTTTTATCCCTTATTGTTTTCTTTTTCATCATATCGGTATTTAAAATAATTAGTATTTTTTTTTCTTCTCAAAACTCTTCTGAATCGTCTAAGTTTTTTAGAGTTGTCTCTATTTCTGTTCCAAAAAGTATAAATTTTGCAAATGAGAATGTGCCAATTCATAACCCTAAAGTATTAGATTTATTAAAAAAAGAATTCTCATACAACAGCTTTTGGGATTCACAGCTTAAGCTCTTCTATCAGAGGTCGTACTATTGGTTTCCAATGATTGAAAAAATTCTTAAAAATGAAAATATTCCCGACGATTTTAAATATTTGGCCGTAGTAGAAAGTGGCTTGGTAAACAACAAAATGCAAAGAACAGGTGCTGCTGGTTTTTGGCAATTCATACCAACTACCGCCCAAAATTATGGATTAATAGTAAATGAGAATTTAGATGAAAGATACGATTTAGAAAAATCTACGTATGCTGCGTGTAGATATTTTAAAGATGCTTACAAGTTATTAGGTAGCTATACATTGGTTGCTGCATCTTATAACATGGGTATAAATGGCATTCAACGTAAAATTAAACAACAAGAAAATCAAAACTACTATGATTTAATATTAAGCAAAGAAACATCTAAATATTTATTTAGGGCCTTAGCAGCAAAAACTTTACTCTCTAACCCTAGAAAATATGGAGTTTTAATTAAAAAAAATCAGTTACTAAAGCAAATAGAAACAAAAAAGCTATTCGTGGATTCTACAGTAAATAATATAGAAAAATTTGCTCAGTTTTATAATATGAACATTAATGATTTTTTGTTGTTCAATCCTTGGTATGTTGGAAATGCAATTGTATCAAACAAGAATAAAAAAAGTAAAATATTAATTCCTGTAAATCCCAATTACAAAAAAATATTGGTTAATTTTGGATTCATTTTTCAAAATCCTATTTCTCTAAATACCAAACAAATCAAAGATTCCATAAAAGAATTTCAACAAATAAAAGACACAACACAAATTAAGAATGAACAAAAAGAAAGCTGATAATTTTGATTTTTTAGAAGTAACCGGAGCAAGAGTTCATAACTTAAAAAATATAGACGTAAAAATTCCAAGAAATAGTTTAGTAGTTGTTACAGGGCTAAGCGGAAGTGGAAAATCTTCTTTAGCCTTTGATACAATTTATGCCGAAGGACAAAGAAGATATGTAGAAACATTTTCTTCGTATGCCCGACAATTTTTAGGAAATCTAGAACGACCGGATGTAGATCAGATTTCTGGTTTAAGCCCTGTTATTTCTATTGAACAAAAAACAACAAGCAAAAATCCAAGGTCAACAGTTGGAACAATTACAGAGATTTATGATTTTTTTAGGCTGTTGTTTGCCAGGGCAGGAGAAGCAGTGTCCTACGTTACCGGAGAAAAAATGGTTAAATTTTCTGATGACCAAATTATACAATTGATTTTAGAAAAATTTGACGGAAAAAAAATTTCCTTCTTAGCACCTGTTGTAAAATCAAGAAAAGGACATTACAGAGAATTGTTTGAACAAATAATTAAACAAGGATACATAAGAGTAAGAGTTGATGGAGAGATTAAAGAGCTTAAAGCTAAAATGCAAGTAGATCGCTATAAAACTCATAACATAGAAGTAGTTGTAGATAGAATTGAAGTAAGTGAAAGCCTCAGGCAAAGAATCACCGAGTCATTAAGAAGTGCAATGAAACTTTCTAAAGGTTCTATGATGATTTTAAATCATGAAAACGAAGAGGTTAGTTATTTTTCTCGTGCACTTGTTTGCCCTACATCCGGAGTTTCTTATGACGATCCTGCTCCTAATATTTTTTCATTTAACTCACCTGCAGGCTCTTGCCCAAAATGCAATGGCATTGGAAATGTTTCCGAAATAGATAAAAGTAAAATTATACCTGATTCAAAAATTTCCATAAAAAAAGGAGGTTTAGCGCCCCTTGGCGAATACAAAAACAATTGGATTTTTAATCAAGTTGATATAATTTCAAAATCACTGGGGTTTTCCATAGAAAAACCATTGCAAGAATTCTCCGAAGAGGCAATTTCTATCCTATTATTTGGAACAGAATCCTCGGTAAATTCTGAAACATTTACCAATTTAAAAAACACACCAAAATTCGAAGGAATTGTAAATTTTTTAATGAGGCAGCAAGAGGAATTAAACTCAAAAACTATAGACAGATGGGTTGAGAGTTTTATGAATAAAATCACCTGTCCTACCTGTAATGGAACACGATTAAAGAAAGAGTCTCTGTATTTTTTAATTGATGGGAAGAATATTTCTGAATTAGCCAATCTAAGTATAATTGATTTAAAAAATTGGTTAGTTGATCTAGAATCTAGACTCGAGGGAAACAAAAAAATTATTGCAGAAGAAGTATTAAAAGAGATAAGAAATAGAATTGGTTTTTTATTAGATGTTGGCTTAGACTATTTATCACTGAATAGGGGTTCTTATACTTTATCTGGGGGCGAAGCACAAAGAATTAGGTTGGCCACACAAATTGGTTCGCAATTGGTGGGTGTTTTGTATATTCTAGACGAGCCCAGCATTGGTTTGCACCAAAGAGACAATACAAAATTAATTGAAGCCCTTAAAACACTGCGAGATATTGGCAATTCGCTAATTGTTGTGGAGCACGACAGAGAGATGATAGAATGTGCGGATTATGTTTTTGACGTTGGTCCAAAAGCCGGAATTCATGGAGGAAAAATAGTGGCAGAAGGAACTCCAATTGAAGTTTCACATTCTGATTCATTAACAGGAAAGTATTTACGAAATGAATTGTCTATTGAAATTCCTAAATTTAGAAGAAAAGGAAATGGTAAAAAATTAATTCTCAAAGGAGCAAAGGGAAATAACCTAAAAAATGTAGATATATCTTTAGAGTTGGGAAAATTTATTTGTGTTACAGGGGTTTCGGGAAGTGGTAAATCCACCCTAATTAATGAAACGTTGTATCCAATTTTAAATCAATATTTTTTTAATTCGGTAAAAAATCCATTGGAATATAATGCAATAAAAGGGCTGGAAAATATTGATAAGGTTATTGAGATAGATCAAGCGCCAATTGGTAGAACACCAAGATCAAATCCTGCAACTTACACTAACGTTTTTACGGATATACGAAGTTTGTTTTCTGAATTACCAGAATCTAAAATTAGAGGCTACAAACCTGGTAGATTTTCTTTTAATGTAAAAGGCGGACGTTGCGAAACATGCCAAGGTGCAGGATTAAAGACCATTGAAATGAATTTTTTACCTGATGTTTATGTGCTGTGCGAAGATTGCAATGGTAAACGATACAACAGAGATACATTAGAAATTAGATACCACGGAAAATCAATAAGTGATGTTTTAGACATGACCATTGAAGATTCTGTAGAGTTTTTTAAAAATATTCCTTCTATTCTTCAAAAAATTAGAACAATAAATGATGTGGGATTAGGGTATATAACTCTTGGGCAACAATCTACAACG
>CAIMMJ010000149.1 GCA_903842515.1 uncultured Bacteroidota bacterium
AAAACAATGCATTTTTAAATCCTCCTTCTATTGGGGCTTTTGAAAAGCAGTAAATAATTAAAAAGATTAGGAAAGGCTAGATTAAATTTAGGGCTTACTATTATTTTACAAGAAGTTATAACTTATAGATTTTCTATAGGTTTTATTTTCCCTTTTTAAAACAAAAATCTAGTAAGTTCTATACAAACTTATCGCCTTTTTGCATTTTAATGTCCGTTACAACTTGCCTAATAAATTGTTCGTTGCTTTTTCTGCAAATCAATAAACTGTCGTTAGACTCTACAACTATATAATCTTGTAATCCTTCTATAACCACTAATTTATTTTTGGGCATATTAACAACGCAGTTTTTTGTATTATAAATCATTACATTTTTTCCTACCACTCCATTTCCGTTGCTGTCATGATTCATTTTTTCGTACAAAGACCCCCACGTTCCTAAATCGCTCCAACCAATTATAGATTCTCTTACATAAACATTTTCTGCTTTCTCCATTATACCATAATCAATAGAGATGTTTTTGCACATGGGATAAATTTCTTTGATGAACTCTTTTTCTTGAGGTGAATTTATTTTTGCTTTTCCATCATTGAACAAAGAAAATTCTTCGGGCATATATTTTTCAAAGGCATTGAGCATGCCTTGAGCAGAGGCAATGAAAATTCCTGAATTCCATAAAAATTCTCCACTCTCTAAAAAGAATTTTGCCATTTCTAAATCGGGCTTTTCGGTAAACGTTTTTACCTTTTTAATTCTTTTGTCCGTTTCTTTTTCAATTGATTCTTTGTACTGAATATAACCATATCCTGTATCTGGTCTTGTGGGTTTAATGCCTAGTGTAAGCAAAGAATTATTGCTGCTTGCTTTTTTAAAACAAGAGTTAACGGCTTTTATAAATGTATCTTCTTTTAAAATTAAGTGGTCGCTTGGAGCAATTACCATTCTTGCATTTGGATTTTTTAGTGCAATTTTAAAAGTAGCATAAGCAATGCAGGGTGCGGTGTTTCTGCGGGCAGGCTCCAGCAATATTTGGTCATCGGTTAAATTGGGCAATTGATTTTTAACCAATTCACTATAAATTTCGTTGGTTACTACGTAGATATTTTCTTTTGGGCAACATTTTAAAAATCTATTGTATGTAAGCTGCAAGAGTGTTTCGCCTAAGCCTAAAACGTCTATAAATTGCTTGGGATATTGTGTTGTGCTCATAGGCCAAAATCTGCTGCCAATTCCACCGGCCATTATAACGCAATAGTTGTCTTTTGATAGTGTCATTACTCTCTTGGTTTTTTGGGTTTTTAAAATAAGGCTGCAAAGAAACGAAAAATGAGATTAAAACACTTCTTTTGAGAGTTATTTGACCTTAAATTGAATTTTTTTATGGTTTTTTAAAAGATAAACCCTTTTAAATTGCTTTAAAAATCAAACAAAGTTTCGGCAACAGGCTCTACTTCGGCCAAAGGATGAACCAGGTATTTTCTCTTGGTTTTAATTTCTATGCACTCAAACCGCACTCTTAGTTTTTGTCCTTTTTCAAATAATCGTTCTGTACCAAGTTTAAAAATAGACTTGTAAGGTATTTCTTCCAAATGAACTTTATTGGTTTTTTTTACATCGTAGTTTCTTAACACCCTCAACAATTGAACATCGGAGCAACTGCTAGCAGCCGGATTTTGCATATATGCCATCAAAGATTTTAACACATCTGCCGGAAAAATTTCTTCGTTTAAAAACGGTTTTATTAAGGATTGAAACTCATTTTTCCATTCTATACCGTGTGGCTTTACGTTTCTGTATATTAGTTGGTATTTTTGAAACGTAACCAAATGTGCAATTTCGTGAACCAATGTAATTAAAAAGTTATACGGATTGAGGTCGTGGTTAATGGTTATTAAATGCCTGTTGTGCTTAGAAGGTGCGGTATAGTCGCCAAACTTGCTTACTCTGCTGGGAGTAATTTTTAAGTTAAAGTTGTAGTGCAATATCCAATCGGCAATAGTATTTACAGACTTTTCTGGAATAAGCTTTACCAAAACTTTTTTATAATTTTCTTTTGGGTCGGTATTGGGTTTTAATCCTGAATGGTACATGTAAAAATCAAAAAATAGTAAATGCCAAAAGGCTAGAGAGATAAGCCAAAACACCCATCATCACAAATTGGATCACTGGCCATTTCCAAGATTTTGTTTCTCGGTAAACTACTGCCACGGTGCTCATGCATTGCATAGAAAAAGCGTAAAAAAACATCAACGAAATACAAACCCCCGTGGTGTAAACGTTTGCTCCGGTTACAGGATTTTTTTCTTCAATCATCTTTTGCCTAATTGAGGTAGTATTTTCTGTATTGCCCACGCTGTATATGGTCGCCATTGTGCCTACAAATACTTCTCTTGCGGCAAATGAAGTAATTAGCGCTATGCCAATTTTCCAATCAAAGCCAATTGGTTTTATAGCCGGCTCTATTGTTTTTCCTAAAATTCCCGCATAAGAATTTTCTAATTTTTGCGACTGAAATACTGTTTCTAAACTATCCGTATTTGCATTGATGTTGAGCAGGGCTTGCTGGTGATTTTTTTGCAAATTCTCAAACTTTTTACCGGGTCCGTAAGAAGACAATACCCATAAAACAATGGATATGGCAATAATTACTTTTCCGGCATCAAATAAAAATACTTTTACCTTTTCTAGTATTGTTAAGCCTACGTTTTTCCATCTTGGCGCTTTGTAAAAGGGGAGCTCCATAATAAAAAAACTCCTTTCTTTTGTTTTTAAAATCCACTTAAAAACCACAGCAAAGAGCAAGGCAGCAATAAATCCTATTATATAAAATGCCATTAAAATTAAAGCCTGTTTGTTAAATATCCACACGTAGGCATTGTTTGGAACAAGTATAGAAACCAAAAGTGTATAAACTGGCAATCGGGCAGAGCAGCTCATTAAAGGAGTTACCAAAATGGTAATGAGCCTTTCTTTGTAATTAGAGATTGTGCGGGCACTCATTATTGCAGGAACAGCGCAAGCCACACCGCTAATAAGTGGTATTACCGACCTACCGTTTAGTCCAAATGGCTGCATTAACCTGTCCATGATAAAACTTACCCTGGCCATGTATCCGCTGTCCTCGAGAATAGAAATAAAAGCAAATAACATAGCAATTTGTGGAACAAAAATTACTACGCCGCTTAGTCCGGCTAAAATGCCGTTTACGAGCAGTTCTTTAAAAACACCATTGGGCAAGTTGTTATTAATTAAAGTTGCAATGGCTCCAAACCCCTTATCTATTAAATCCATAGGGTAACTGGCAAAAGAAAATATGGTTTGAAACACCGCAAACAATACGGCCAAAAATATTAAATAGCCCCAATATTTGTGGGTAAGCACTTTATCTATGGCATAGGTTCTTGATGGTTTTGCATTTTTCTTTGAAACAATTTTGCCAATAATTTTCGACAGTTGCCTGTATCGCTCAATAGACTCAAGTGCCTGAAGCTTTCTGGCATCAAACTGGTTGAGCTCTAAAATGTTTTTTACTTCTTCTCTTTTTTCTTTGTTGTGGTTAAAGTAACTTATGTTGTGCAGGTTGTTGGCAACGATAAACGAGGCAAAAGCACAATTTACTTTTAAAACTCGGGCAATGTCGTTTATGGCTTTATTTTCTATTTGCTCAATGTCTACAATACTAATTTCTGAGGCCAAAGAGTTTTTAGAAAGCGCCAATTTTAATTCTTCTAAACCTTGTCCTTTTCTGGCGTTGAGCTCTACCACAGGAATTCCTAGTTGGGCAGATAATATGCTAGTGTTTATGGCTATTCCATTTTTCTCGGCTAAATCCATCATGTTTAGTGCAAGAATTACCGGAATTTTTAGATCAATAACCTGAGTGCATAAAAACAAACTACGCTTTAGGTTAGAGGCGTCGGCAACAACAATGGTAAGGTTAGGATAGTTTTCGTTGGCGGGGTCGGTAAGAATGTTTACGGCAAGTTCTTCGTCTAAAGATTTAGGAAACAAGCTATAGGTTCCGGGCAAATCTAAGAGCTCTACTTTGCTTTTGTCTTTCAGGTAAAAAAAGCCGCTTCGTTTATCTACCGTTACGCCCGGAAAGTTGCCAATTTGTTGGTTAAGGCCGGTAAGTAAGTTAAACAAAGTAGATTTGCCACAATTAGGATTGCCTAATAGTGCAACTTTTAGGGGTGCATTTTTTTTGTGGGGTGAAGAGAAATCTGTATTCGTCAATTTTTTACCTCCCTACTTTTTAAATGGTATTTACCAACACAGTTGAAGCTTCTTTTTTGCGGAGGCTCAACAAATAATTGTCTATTTTAATTGCAATAGGATCTCCCAAAGGAGCATGACTAAGCATAGTAATGGTTTCTCCTGGTGTGCAGCCCATTTCAAGCAATTTAAGACTGAGGTCTAGGTCAGTAAATTGTTCTATTGTAGCTTGTTGCCCTATGGCCAATTTATCTAAAGTTAGTTTCATTATTTAGAACAGTTCTAAATATTGCGAATGTAAGGAGAGTGAAATGAAAAATCAAACTAATGTAAATAAGAAATAATAAAAAAGGTGAAAATGAATGAAAAGCTAAAATTCTTTTTCGTGCAATACTAATCAGGGCTTTTGTTGGCACAAACAAAACAAGATATTTTACCAAGGCCCGCTAAACTTCTCCTTTTTTTTGATGATATACGAACTAAAATTTGGTAGGCTCTGCTTGGTCTTTATTTAAAAAACTATATACAGTTTAAATATCCTCTTTTTAAATAGTACAGAAAAATATTCTTCGACTCTCCAACTTAAAGCTGCGCCTACTTTATCAAAACAATCGTTCCGCTAACATAATCGGGCTTTCCGCTAATGTTGGTGTATCTTATGGTGTAGGCATATACGCCAGGAGCATACGTTTCTCCATTGTCCATCTTTCCATCCCACCCTTTAGTTGGGTCTATAAGTTCAATTAATTTATTTCCCCACCTGTCAAACACAATAAAGCTAAAAGTATCGTCGCTAACAAAGGTCAATTGTGGGTAAAAAACATCGTTAGTGCCATCGTTATTGGGCGTAAAAGCATTGGGTATATACAACCTAGGTTTTTGTTTTATGCACACCACATTGCTCCTGCTGGAATCTGAAATAAAAAATACAGGGTTAAAGGCTTCGTAAGCATAAACGTAGTAGCAGTAATTGCCATCAGGACTTAAATTTCCTGATAAAAAATCTTGGCTATACAGCACATCGCCGTCATAAGTTTCTTGCCTTGTAAAGGTTTCTCCTTTTCCAAAGCTTCTGTAAACTCTGTAATACCTTACTCCGGCTGTCCAATCAGCATAAGGATTCCAATCTATTCTGTTTATATAGTTTAAGGAGGTTTCGGCCTTTAAAAAAATTGTTCTTCCAATATTTGATTCAACAGATGCAATTCCGCAACTGTCTATGGTTTGCACCTTGTAGTAGTAACTTCTTTCGTCGGAAAACGCCAAAGAATCTCTAAATTTTAGGTTATACAAGGTAGAAAAATTTACTCTGCCTACCACTAAAAATGGGCCTTGTGGTTTATCTGCCCTTAGTATTTTATAGTATTGAACTTTTGCAAGTGTATCGTGAATAAAAGAAATCTCCACCAACGAATCGGAAAAAACAGAAGCATGTTTTAAATAAAGAAAAGCGGGTTGAGCTGGAAGTTGTGCAGATAGTTCGGATGTATTTGAATTTGATGCAAAAACTAAACTGTTTGAAACGGCTTTAATGTAGTATTTGTAGGTGGAAGGATTAGAGTTTATGTTGTGCAAAAAAATGGTATCGGGGGTTTGGGTGAGTAGAGTATAGGCACCACCATTTTCAGAAACATAAACTTCATAGAATTTTAAGCCAGATGGCATGTTTACGTAGTTTGTCCAAGTAAGATTAATTTGTCGCAAACAAATGTTGAGGGAAGTTTGCAAATAAATTGTTTTGTGCACCAAGCTGGCGTTGCTAATTTTGTTGCAGGAATCTTTGGTGGCCACTCTAAATTGCTCTGGCTGCAGCTGCGGCGAACCTCCAATGTAATTTATGGTGGTAGTATTTGCACCTGCGGGTGTGGCTATAGTTGTGGGTGTGCCAGAGTTTACTTGATATACCTCGTAGCCGGTGGCATCGGGAGAGTTGGAGGCAGTCCATGAAATTTGAATTGCACCGCTTACCAAATCCACCGAAACAATATTTAGTGTAGGTGGAAGTGGTTTGGCATTTAAAAAGAAGTTTTTCTTGGAGTTGGATTTAGAAAAACAAGGTAAAACATCTCCTATTTCTATTCGGTATTTTATAGAATCGTCGCACTGAATAACTGTATCGGTAAAACTTGTTCCATTAGCAATTCCTGCTAAAACTTCCAGGTTGTTTGGAGCAGTATTGTATTGCCTGTAAATAAAATAAGTGATGGCAGAAGTTGGCAACAAAGGATTTCTAATGGCATTCCAAGAAAGTTGAGCAAGACCTTCGGCGGCATTGTTCAGGTTTAGGTATATGCTAGACACTGTATCGGTTAAAAATGGATTGGTGCTAGAGTTGTAATATGCCCTTGCAAAAAAATGGTAAGCCTGAGTATTGGCGTTGGGGGAAGCAATGGGTATATTTATTTGCGAAATGGCAGCATTGGTAGTTGCCACTGATTGTGTATAAACACCATTTAAATTATTTGACAAGAAAAATCGGAGAGAATCTAAGGTATTGCCAGCAGTATTAAAATTTTGCCACAAAACATCCACGCTTCCATTTGCATTTACTTGCGTGCAGGTTAAAATAGGCGGAGTAGGTTGTGCAAACAAGTTGGCTTGCACAAAAACAAATAAAAGCAACAATTTACGCCTAATACCCTTCATAAGGAGAGCAAATTTAAGCAATAACTAATAAATAACATCTTTATTGTGGATTTTTGCCCACAACCAATTGTAGAAAAGTATCGGGATTTAAATATTCTTGACACAATTTAAGGATGTTTTGAGGTGTAATTTCATTTATTACTTTAACGTATTTGTCGTAATAAGAATAATCTAGATCATACATCAGTAATCCTACAAACCTATCAGATAGAGAAAAAGCGCCGTCGCAATTTTTTAGAAGTTGCCCCAACATGTAATTTTTTACAAGGCTTAATTCTTCTTCGGAAACCAGTTCATTGCATAAAATAGAAAGTTCTTTTTTGGTTTCGTTTAAAGCACTGCCGCAAACATCTGAACCTACTTCCGAAGAAATTACCCAATAGCCACCTTCAACCTTTGAAACCAATCCGCTGCCTATTCCATAAGTATACCCTTTGTCTTCGCGAATATTTTTCATAAGTCGGCTACCAAAATATCCACCAAGAATAGTGTTTACAACTTGCAGCGCCGCAAAATTGGGATGAGTTTTATTAAACATTGGTTTGCCCATTCTTAAAGCACTTTGCACAGCGTCTTCTTTTTCTATGAGGTGATTTAAGTTTTGTGGTTGTTGAAATGATAAATTTAACAGACTGTTTTTCTTTCCTTCCTTTACAATTGAACCTAGAGTTTCTTGAATTTCGGCAATTTGGTTGTCTTCTATTTTACCGGATGCAACAACCACCATATTTTGTGTGGAATAATTAGTATTAAAAAAGTCTGCAACCATTTCGTTGGTAATGGAAGAATAATCTGCTTCGGTGTTTTTGCGGCCGTAGAAATTATCTTTCCCAAACAACATTTCTTGAAAGTTGGAAGCGGCAACATCGCTTACTTTTTTGTTTCGTGTAAGAAATTGTTGAAAGGTGTTTTGGTTGTGAATGTCGAATTCTTCTTTGGGGAAATTTGCATCTGTTATTATTTGGCACAAAACGTTTAAGGAGGGACGAAGGTATTTGTTGAGGGCATAAATTTTTAAAGAAGCCCAATCGGAATTACATTCTGTTTCGAGATAAGAGCCGTAAAAATCTATTTCTTCTGAGATTTGCTCAGAGGTTTTTTGGGATGTACCTTCTATACACAATTTGTTGGCATAAGAGGCCACCAAGGCTTGTTGCTGGTATTTTGTTCCTGCATAAAAAAGCACTTCAACTTTGCAAAGATCTTGCTCTCCTGCATTTATTACATGCAGTGAAACACCATTTTTTAATTCTATTTTATTTGCCTTTATAAGGTCAATTTTTTTTATCGACTCAAATTGTGGAGCGCTATTTCTTACTAACATAATTTATTTTTTTGAAGCGTAATACAATACAGAACTATTAGAAGTTTGCAGATATTTTTGGGCTGTTTCTTGCAGTTGGGCAGCCGTAATTTGAGCATACTTTTTTGGTTCTTCGTTTATCATGTTGGCATCGCCAAGCCACTCATAGGTTGCTAATCCCAGAGCTCTGTTCATTATATTTACTTCGGTAAAAGCCAACAAACTCTCTACTTTGTTTTTCGATTTTTGCAACTCTCTTTCTCCTAGCAATTCGTTTTTTAAGAGCTCTAATTGTTCTAAAATATTTTCTTCTGCAGTTTTAAAATCTATTTCAGGCAAAAGTTTTCCAGAAACAATAAACAGCCCAGGGTCTCTGTCTCCCGACAAGTAAGCGTGTATATCAGAAAATATTTGCTTTTCCTTCATCAACTTTTGCTCTAGTCGGCTAGAGGCTCCGTTGGACAGGATGTCTGAAATCAAATCCATGGTTGGATAGTCTGGATGCAATCTGTCGCAAATATGATAGGCCATGTATATGGCATCCTGAGGCACATCTCTTTCTACTTTTAATTCTCTACGTTGAGTTTGCTTTGGTTCTTGAGGTAAATTTCTTTGAGGTTTGGGTGGCGATGGAATAGGTGCAAACCATTTTTCTACCAAGTGCTGTGTGGTTTCTAACTCTATGTTTCCGGTAACCGAGAGTATAGCATTAGATGGCAAGTAGTGTATAAAAAAGAACTCTTTTACATCGTCAATGGTGGCATTTTCTATATGAGAAATTTCTTTTCCTATGGTATTCCACAAATAGGGATGAACTTTATATGCAAGAGGTTTCAACAACAACCACACATCGCCATAAGGT
>CAIMMJ010000150.1 GCA_903842515.1 uncultured Bacteroidota bacterium
GAAGATGTAAGAGCAATTTGCCATGATGTGTTAAGGCATAGAATTGGACTTACTTATGAGGCCGAAGCAGAAAATGTGAAGGTAGAAGAAATCATCACAGAAATTTTAAACACAGTAGAAGTTCCATAGCATTTTAAAATAAAGAATTGTGGCAACAGTTGATTTAATTAAAAAGCTAAGGAAGATTGAAATTAAATCAAAGGGACTTAGCAACCAATTGTTTTCTGGAGAGTACCATAGTGCCTTTAAGGGCAGAGGAATGGCATTTTCAGAGGTAAGAGAATACCAGCCCGGCGATGATATTAGAACAATAGATTGGAATGTTACCGCCAGATTTAACCATCCATTTATAAAAGTTTACGAAGAAGAAAGAGAAATGACTGTGATGTTGGTGGTGGACGTAAGTGGCTCTGAAAATTTTGGAACGGAAGTTCAATTAAAAAAAGATTTAATTACAGAATTGTGTGCAACCCTTGCATTTAGCACAATTACCAACAACGATAAAGTTGGTGTACTCTTTTTTTCTGATAAAATAGAAAAGTTTATCCCTCCAAAAAAAGGAAAAAGTCATGTTTTGTTTATAATAAGAGAGTTGATAGATTTTGTTCCAAAGAATAACGGAACAAACATTGGCGATGCATTAAAATTTTTAAACACATTAATTAAAAAAAGAAGTACAATTTTTTTAATTTCGGATTTTAACGATGCTAACTATGACGATGCTTTTAAAGTAACCAGCAAAAAGCACGATTTGGTGGTGATGAAAATTAAAGATCGTAATGAGCAAAACTGGGCAGACTTAGGATTGGTAAAATTTAAAGACCCCGAAACAGGTAACGAGAGATTTGTAGATACGTCAGATGCAAAGGTCAAGAAACATTTTTTTGATAGGATTACAAAAACTGAATCTTATTTTAACAAATTAGTTACTTCTACCGGAACAGATTTTTGTCAAATAAATACCAGAGATTCCTACGTTAAGCCATTAATGACACTGTTTAAAAGGAGGGGAGCAAAATAACAATGAAAATCTTTAGCAAAATATATTTTAAATTTAATTTAATAAAGGCATTATTTATTTTGTCATTTTTTTTACCTGATTTTCTTTTTGCTCAGGTAAGCGTTGATGCTAATTTAGACAAACAAAAAGTTTTTATTGGGCAAACTGCTAAATTAAATTTAAGAGCAAACATAACAGAAGGAACAATAATTCAGTTTCCAATTCTAAAAGATACCATCACCTCAAAAATAGAAATAAGAAGTATCTCAAAAATAGATACAATAAGGAATAGCCAAGGTAAAGAAATTACGCTTAGGCAGTGCATAGAAATTGCAAGTTTTGATACAGGATATTTTGCCATTCCACCCATAGAATTTACAGATAAATCCAACAATAAAAAATATGCAACACAAGCTTTGTTGTTTGGAGTTTCTGTTGTTCCGGTAGATACAACTCTTGCCATAAAGGATATAAGAGGTCCAATTTCAGCAAAAATTCCTTGGTGGGATTATGTAAAATCTTATTGGTGGATTTTATTGATTATAGCAGCAATTATTGCATTTTATTTTTACAATAAATCACAAAAAAATAAGCCTAAAATTGAAACACCTAAAGTAAAAGAAATAATTCCTGCACATGTTTTGGCTTTGTCTGCTTTAAATAAATTAAAAGAAGAGGCCATCTGGAAAAACGGAGCGTTTAAAGAATTTCATATTCTTCTTTCTGAAATATTAAGAGAGTATTTAGAAAAAAGATACGGACTATTTGCAATGGAATTAACCACAGAAGAAATAATTATTTCTTTAAAAACCGTAAGTATAGATTCTGATTCTAAAGCAAAATTAAAACAAGTATTGTTTTTGAGCGATATGGTAAAATTTGCAAAAGAAATTCCTATTGCGGCAGAAAATGAACAAAGCATAAACAATGCAATATTATTTGTAGAGAACACCAAAGAATTTGTAGAACCTATCAAACCAAATACAGATAAACTATAATGGAATTTATCTCTCACATTACTTTTGCTCATAAATGGTTTTTGTATATTCTATTTATTATTCCATTAATTGCTCTATGGTATTTTTACAAAGAAAAAAACAGCAGCCCCTCCTTGCTTTTTTCTGGTTATTCCTCATTGAATGAAATTCCAAAAACAACAAAAGAAAGATTAAGACATGTGCCATTTTTTCTGAGAATAATTACAATTTCATTGGTCATTATTGCTTTGGCTCGACCACAATCCAGCAAATCGTGGCAAAATATAAAAACAGAGGGAATAGATATTATGTTGGCTCAAGATATTTCTCCTTCTATGCTGGCTCAAGATTTAAAACCCAACAGATTAAAGGCTGCACAGGATGTGGCAATGGATTTTATTGATGGAAGGCCAAACGACAGAATAGGGTTGGTGATTTTTAGCGGAGAGAGTTTCACACAGTGTCCGCTCACATCCGACCACGCAGTTATAAAAAATGTTTTTTCAAAAACAAAAACAGGCATGCTTGCCGAAGGAACAGCTATTGGCTTGGGTTTGGCAAATGCAATCTCCAGAATAAAAGACAGCAAAGCAAAAAGTAAAGTAATTATTTTATTAACGGATGGTGTAAATAATGCTGGTAATGTTTCTCCAGATTTAGCAGCGGAAGCCTCAAAACCGTTTGGAATTAGAATTTATACAATTGGTGTGGGAACTTTAGGCATGGCCTATTCACCTGTAGCAATGTATCCTAACGGTGAGTACATATACGAATATGTGAAATGTGATATTGATGAACCGGTTTTAAAGAAAATAGCCAGCACAACAGGAGGTAAATATTTTAGAGCAACCAATAAAGAAAGTTTAGCAAACATTTATCAAGAAATTGACAAGATGGAAAAAACAATTGTAGAAGAAAGAAAATATACTAAAAAATCGGAATGGTTTTATCCCTTTGTTTGGTTGGCAGGTGCCTTGTTGATTCTAGAATTTATTGTAAAAAACTTTTATTTAAAATCATCTATTTAAGCAATGTTTAAATTCGAAAACCCAAATTTTCTTTATTTGCTTTTTGTAATTCCTCTTATATGGTTTTTATGGTTTGTGTTAAAAAAAACATCTCAAAAAAAATTAGCAGAATTTATTGATAAAAGTTTAGTTCAAGAGTTATCTCCTGAAAAATCTAAAGTAAAACCTTTTTTAAAATTTCTAACGTTTGCATTTGCCGTTTTGTTAATAATTTTTACCATGGCAAATCCACTATTAGGTGCAAAACTTACCGAGGTTAAAGGTGAAGGCGTAGATATTATGATTGCTTTAGATTTATCAAATAGCATGAAAGCACAGGATTTATTGCCTACACGATTGGAACATGCAAAAAGAGAAATTTTTAGATATTTAGAAAGGATAGAGAGTGATAAAATAGGATTAGTAGTGTTTGGAGGCGAAGCTTATGTTCAATTGCCAATTACAACTGATTATGGAGCAGCAAAATTATTCTTAGATCAAATAGACCATAATATTATCCCTGTTCAAGGAACTGCAATTGGAGCTGCAATAGATAAATGTATAGAATCATTCGATAAAAAAGACGGAACAAAAAAAGCAGTTATCTTAATTACAGATGGAGAAAACTTTGAAGACGATGCTTTGGGTGCTGCTTCAAGAGCTGTAGATGCAGGTATTGCCGTTCATTGCATTGGAATGGGTTCTGCAGTAGGTGTGCCAATTCCAGAAATGCAAGGCAACAAACTATTGGGCTACAAAAGAGATTCAGAAGGAAACACTGTAATCACAAAATTAAATGAAACAATGCTTCAACAAATTTCCGCCACCGGAAAAGGTTTGTATGTAAGAGACGATAATTCCGGAAGCGCTTTGCCAAGGATTATTGAGCAGATAGGAAAAATGCAAAAGAAAGAATATGCAGCCAAACTTTTTTCGGATTACGACAGTAAATACCATTGGTTTTTGTTTCCTGCATTTTTGTTGCTTTTGTTAGAATTTTTTACTTCAGAAAAAAGAAGTGTTTGGTGGGATAAATTAAATTTATTTGAATCGAAAAAGTAAGGGTAATATGAAAAAATTAGTAACACTTAGTTTGCTTTTCGCTTTGATTTTATTTGCTGAGTTTTGTTATTCTCAAAACTCTTACGGTGGCATAATTAAAAAAGGAAACGAAGCCTACAAAAATAAAGATTTTAAAAAAGCAGAGAAACTTTACAAGGAAAGTACAGAAAAGAAAGAAAATCCCGAAGAAGCAAAATTTAATTTAGGCGATGCTTTGTATAAGCAAAAAAAGTACAATGAATCTGCACAGTTGTTCAAAGAGATTGCAGAAAGCACAAAAGACAATGAATTAAAATCAAATTCGTGGCACAACTACGGCAACGCTCTATTGCAAGATAAAAAATACGAAGAATGTATTGAGGCTTACAAAAATTCATTACGACTCAACCCTGAAGAAAAGAAATCTAGGTACAATATGTCTTATGCCTTGGAGAAACTTAAAAAACAAAAGCAAGAGCAAAAAAAGGACAAGAATAAAAAGGACGATAAAAAACAAAATCAAGATAAAAAAGAGCAGCAACAGAACTCCGATAAAAACAAAGACAACAAAGACAAAGAATATCTAGCTCGTCTAGTTGGCGCGAGCGAGCAATCGGCGACCCATAGCGCTCATTTGAAGGACGCCTTGGTAGGAGACTTGAAAGCAATTCTGTCCGAACTAACAGAGCGCCAAATTCGAGCGATGTC
>CAIMMJ010000151.1 GCA_903842515.1 uncultured Bacteroidota bacterium
AATTATTTTATCAACTTCTGCTCTTACTTCTCCCTTTTTGCTGCAAGGCGAAACGGGTGATGTTTCGGAAATGTGTTTTACGTTATCGCCTCCAATAGCATAAATGTTATCAAAGAATACTAACTTACAGTTGTGTTTGATGCATGCATCTACCACATTTTTAATGAGCAAAGGCCATTTTTCTTGCCACAGTTTTGTATTGTATAACAAACCAACTACCAAATAACATATCTTACTGCCTTCAACAGCTTTATCTACATCCGAGGCCAAAAGTAAATCGGCTTTAACAAGCTCATCGGTATCATTTACTTTTTTTGGATTTCGAGCTACTAATCTAATAGACGAGGTATAGTATTTTAAACTTTTTGCCAATTCAGTGCCTATTGCACCTCCGGAACCCAATATTGTTTGCATATCTATTTTTATGATGGAATTAGTTGATTATTTGTTTCAATAAAGTTTAATAGTTCTTCCATTCCCAAATTATTTTCTGCAGAAGTAACAAAACTTTGGGGAATTTCTTCCCAGTCTTTTTGCAAATATTCTTTGTAAACTTTTACATGTTGGTTAACTTTATTTTTTGTGAGCTTGTCAGATTTAGTAAACACAATTACAAAAGACAAGGCATTTTCTCCTAGCCATTCTAAAAATTCTAAATCTATTTTTTGTGGCTCGTGCCTAATGTCTATAAGTACAAACACACACAACAAATTTTTTCTATTGAGTAAATAATCGTTGATGAGTTTTTCCCACTTTACTAAATTTGTTTTTGAAGTTTTGGCATATCCATAGCCTGGTAAATCTACCAAATGCCAAGGATTGAATTCTTTGTTTACCAAAAAATGATTAATCAACTGAGTTTTTCCGGGAGTGGAAGAAGTTTTTGCCATTCCCTTTTTGTTCACTAAAGAATTTATCAAAGATGATTTGCCCACATTGGAACGTCCAATAAAAGCATACTCAGGAATCCGTTCATCAGGACATTTTAAATAACTAGTGTTGCTGCAAATAAATTCGGCGTTGTGAATTATCATGGTTGAATTTATTTGATGTAAGTATTGATGTGTCTTTCTTTTTTCTCGGGATAAATATCGTCAATTGTAATCATAATTCCAGTTTCTTCTACGTCGCCAAAATGAGGATTTGCAGCAGTTCCAAAAGTTTTCATGGTGGGAGAAAGATTCATGTAAATATTTACCAAAGGTGGAATATTTTCGCCAAAACCTCTTACCAATGTATTTAGTTTTTTAAAAGCTTCTTTAAAATCCATGTCATCAAATAGATGTTCTAGGTCCTGCATGGGCGTTGTAAATGGCAAGCTATGGTAGGGCTTTAGCAATCCTTCGTTATCCGGAAAAAACTTTTTTAGGAAAAATAAAATCATGTCTCTTGCAGTTTTTGTGTAACTGGTATACATGGTTACCTTGCCAAAAAAATATTTTATGTTTGGATTGTCCACTGTTATTGCACCCAATCCATCCCAAATATTATCTAAGGCAAAAACACCTTTTCTAGGATTGATGTTGGGTTGAAAATTGGGTTGCACCCAAGAACGTCCCAATTCAATAGTTATTGGTAAATATTCCTTTATAAATTTGTCAGAAAATTGAAAGTAATTTGCTGTAGATAATTTTGGTTTTTCAGTGTTCTCGGAAATTGTTTTTGAACAATCAATGAATCTGTATCCACCTATAATTTCTTGGTCTTCGGGAGAATATACAATAAGTTGTTCGTAGCAAATTTCATCCGTATCAAAATTATCTATATCAAAAGGTTTTCCTGTGCCGCCTCCAGAGGAGCGAAAAGTTAGCTCTCTTAATCTCCCAATCTCTAACATTACATTGGGCGAGTTGTGGTGATTGATGATAAATATTTTGTTGTTGCCTTTGTTGGTAACTCTTACAAAACGATGTTCATTCAGTTCGCTTTCGAGCAATGCTCTATCCACTGGCGGTATAAGTGTTTCTTGGTTCAATTTTTTAATTCTTTAGTTTAACGCTGATGGGCAAGTTCATACACTTTGTGTTTCATGTGATTTGCCCACTCGGCATCGGTTTTGTCTTTCGTAAAATTATCAATCGAAATTGGTTTTCCAAAAACAATTAAAAATGTTTTGTCTTTTTGTTGATACATCTCATCTACAAGGTACAACATTTCTAGGTTTGCCTTTATGCCAATACTTGTTCTTATTTTTGAAAGGTTGTAAAAAAAGTTGGTGTTTTCGCCTTTAATGTAAATGGGAACAATGTCTTTTTTATATTTTTTTGCTCGGGTAATAAATGTCTTTTTCCATTCTAAATCCATTATTTTCCCTTGCTGCTTGCGGCTTACCAAGCCGGCCGGAAAAATTACAATGGCATTATCAGACCCAAACAATTCATCTACAGATTTTAAACTTTCTGCCGCAGTTTTTCCATGTTTATTTACACCAACAAAAATTTCTTTGAGGTTCACCAAATGCAAAAGCAAATCGTTTACAATAAATTTTAAATCTCTTCGGATGGGTTGCATTACCCAGGCTATTGCCATTGCATCCATGCCTCCAAGCGGATGGTTAGAACAAAATATGTAACCGCCAGTTTGTGGAATATTTTCAAGTCCTTTAACTTCAATTTTAATGTTAAATTTTTTTATTACGGCTTCAGAAAACTCAAAGCTATCCATTCCCTTGCAGCTATTTATAAATTTATTTACATCATCTTGATGTATAATTTTTTTTAAGTAGCGAAGAATTGGCCTTGGCAAAAATTTAAGGAGTTTAGGATTTTTGCTATTGAAAAGTTTCTCTATGTCAATTAATTTCTCTTCCATATTTGATTGAGGTAAAACTAACTAAAAAAATGAAATTTAACACATGTTTTTTAAGGATAATTGCTAAAAAATATAAGTATATTTAGAACAATTGAAGTAATTTTGCAGTGTGAACAACAATTCCAAAACCATTCTACTTTTTTATTTTTTAGTGATTTATGTAATACTACAATTTGCTTGGTGGTGGTATTTGCTGCTGCAGCTAAATATTGAAATTGCTGATTTAAAAAAAATAACCTTAGGCACTGCAGAAGAAATTTACTCCAACAATTTAAACAAAAAAATTTGGATGTTTTTTGGCGAAGGGGCTGTTTTTATGCTTTTGTTGACCGCAGGTGTATGGCAAGTTAGAAAATCGTTCTACAAAGAAGCATCACTTGCAGAACAACAAAAAAACTTTTTATTGTCTATTACTCACGAATTAAAAACTCCTGTGGCATCAGCAAAACTTCAACTACAAACCTTGTTGCTAAGAACCCTGGAAAAAGAAAAACAAAATCAATTTCTAAAAAACACGTTAAACGATTTAGAGAGGTTAGATAATTTAACAGAGAAAATTTTGTTGGCTGCACAAATTGAGAATAAATCAATTTTTACAGAAATAAAAACGATAAACTTTTCTGAGTTTTTAGAACAAACAATTAGTAACCACAATTCCAATAAAAATTCTAATCCACTCACAACTATTAAACGGTTTATTACTTCTGACATCTATATTTTGGCAGATGAAAATGCCTTGTATTCCATTGTAATGAATATAATGGATAATGCCATTAAA
>CAIMMJ010000152.1 GCA_903842515.1 uncultured Bacteroidota bacterium
AGGAACTGGAATATCTTTTTCAATTAATTTTTCTATGGAATCGCCATCAACTCTTACAAACTTTGAGTTTTCTATTTTCGATTCCATAAAGTTTATAAAATGGCTGTCAAAAGGACCATCCATAAGCAACACATCATACCCTCTTTCTTTGGCAGATTCAATAAATGTATGTTGTTCTATTTGATTATTGGCATATAAGTACACCACTTTATTTTCTTTGTCTTTATGAGATTCTTTTATCTTCTCGGCATATTCCTCAATAGAGAACAACTTAGAATCTACATTTTTGAACAAGAAAAATTTATTGGCTTTTTCATAAAATTTTTCTTCCGAAATCATTCCGTATTTTACAAAAACAGAAATGTCGTTCCATTTATTTTCAAAATCAGAACGGTCTTTTTTGTACATCTCCTCTAATTTATCGGCAACTTTTTTTGTAATGTGGTTACTAATTTTTTTTACGTTTGCATCGCTCTGTAGATAGCTTCTTGACACATTTAGCGGAATATCCGGCGAGTCTAAAACACCTTTGAGCATGGTTAAAAATTCTGGAACAATATTTTCTACAGCATCTGTTACAAAAACCTGATTGCTGTACAATTGAATTTTATCTTTTTGTGGTTCAAAGTTCTTTTTAAGTTGAGGAAAAAATAATATTCCGGTTAAATTAAATGGATAATCTACATTTAAATGAATATGAAACAATGGTTCGTCAAAAGACATTGGGTACAATTCGCGGTAGAAATTTTTATAATCTTCTTCCTGTAAATCTGCTGGTTTCTTGGTCCAAGCCGGGGCAGTGTTGTTGATAGCTTTTCCATCAAATTCAACGTTTACCGGCAAAAATTTGCAGTATTTTGTGAGTAAGGTGTTAATACGAGCAATTTCTAAAAATTCTTCAGAATCTTCGGCGATGTTTAACGTTATTGTTGTTCCAACTGTTGCTTTCTCAATTTCAGTTAGCGTATAATTAGGGCTTCCGTCGCAAGTCCAGTGAACAGCTTTTGAATTGGGTTTAAATGATAATGTTTCAATTTCTACTTTTGCTGCAACCATAAAAGCAGAATAAAACCCTAAGCCAAAATGCCCAATAATTCCTTGTGTATCGGTTTTATCTTTGTATTTATTTAAAAACTCTTCGGCACCAGAAAACGCAATTTGATTGATGTATTTTTCAACTTCTTCGGAGGTCATGCCAATGCCATTGTCAACAATCTTAATTGTTTTGGCTTCTTTATCAACTACAACTTCTACTTTAAATTGCTCTTCGTTGGCTGGAGCTTCTCCAAGAGCTCTTAGGGCTTGTAGTTTTTTGCAGGCATCTACTGAATTGGAAACTAATTCACGCAAAAATATTTCGTGATCAGAGTAAAGGAATTTTTTAATTATCGGAAAAATATTTTCCGTTGAAACATTAATTGTACCGTTTTTCATGGGTTGTAAATAAAATTATTTGATTGAAAAAACAATTTAGCAATGCTTATGCCAAGTAAAAAAAAATGACAGATTGTCGTTATATTAAGCCAATTTTAGTTCAATGGACTTTAATTGTTCAGTGGTAAGAGGTTTGTTTAAGAAATCTAGCGTATTCTTTACCTCTTTGTATTTTGCAAGATCACTTTGGCTAGTAGAGGAAGTTAAAAATACTATTCTAATTCCTTCGGTAATTTCCATGGACAATTTGTTAAATTCTTCGGCAAAACCAAAGCCATCTGTAACCGGCATATTTATGTCTAAAAAAATTAAGGAGGGAAGAAGTGATTTTGGTAAATCTTTTATTCTTTCAAAATTTTTAAAAAATTCTATTGCACTTTTGGAACTGGAATGTACATAAATTCTACCTGCAAAAGAACAGCTCTCTATCATACGTTGATTAATAAAGTTGTCAACTTCATTGTCATCAATCAGCATTATTGTTGGTTTATTGCTCAAAGTTTTTAATTTGGATGCGATATTATGAATAAATTTAGAAATAAAAATCTAAAAGGTGAGCTAAAATTTAATTTTTTTTGTTGAAAATTAAAATCAAGAAGATTTGAAAAAAATCAATAAATGATTCTTTGAATTATTTTATCGGAATTTTCCTTGATAAAGTTCTAAATTTGGCAGATTTTTATGCAATGAATTTACCTAAAATATCCATCATTACACCTTCATACAACCAAGGTCAATATATAGAAGAAACTATTCTTTCTGTTATAAACCAAGACTATCCAAACATAGAATATATAGTGATGGATGGAGGCAGCAATGACCAAACAGTAGAAATTATTAAAAAATATGAATCTAAAATTACATATTGGGTAAGCGAAAAAGACAAGGGTCAAGCAGATGCCATAAACAAGGGATTTGCAAGAGCAACAGGTGATATTTTATGTTGGCTAAATTCTGATGATTACTTTTTTGAGGGTACACTAAAATTTGTAGCAGAAAAATTAAATGCAAACAAAAAAGAAATTCTTTTTGGAGAAGTGGACCATATTTATGAACCTCAAAAAACTATAAAACACAGCAACGCAAAAAATAAATTTGACAATTATAATTTAGAACTCTACGATTATATAATTCAGCCAGGAAGTTTTTGGACCAAAAAAGTATGGGAAGAAGTTGGCACACTTGACCAAGATTTTCATTTTGTTTTTGATTGGGATTGGTTTGTGAGGGCAAAAAATAAGCATGTAAAATTTAATTACTGCAATCGTGTTATGGCAATGTACAGGGTTCACGACTCCCATAAAACCAGCACAGGAGGCGATAAAAGAAATTTAGAAATTGAAAAGATGTTGCTAAAATACAGCGGCCAAAAAATTTTAGATGCTTACGTATTTATGAGAGATGAAAAAGAAAAAATTAATTCTGTTTTAAAAAAAGTTGGAAAGTATAAACTTACTCGATTTGATATGAAATTATTAAGAATAATTTTCCCTTCAAAATTTCTAGGAATTGCGGATATTCAGTTAAGGCAATTGTATGAGTTGGGGTAAAAATTTGAAGCAAAAAAACAGAACAATAAAATTTATGTTATGGTAGATCTAAAATATCCAAAAATTTCAATTATTACTCCTTCATTCAATCAAGTTAAATTTTTGGGTAAAGCAATTGATTCTGTTTTAAATCAAAATTATCCAAATTTAGAATATATAATTATAGATGGTGGCAGCACCGATGGCTCTAGAGAGTTGATTGAAAGTTATTCAAATAGATTAACATACTGGGAAAGTGCAAAAGATAAGGGGCAGTATTATGCTATTCAAAAGGGATTTGAAAAAAGTACAGGAGAAATAATGGCTTGGTTAAACTCGGATGATATGTATTTTAAAGGCGCTCTAAATACTATAGCAGAGATATTTACTAGTTTTGATGATGTAAATTGGGTAATGGGTGTTCCAACTGTTTTTGATGAGCAAGACAGGGCAATAGTTGCCGATAGAAACCGAAAGAGAAGATGCTCTAGATTTCACTATTTAGCAAGTAATGATTACGAATGGATACAACAAGAATCTACATTTTGGAGAAGAAGTTTATGGGATAAATCAGGTGGAAACATCAACACAAATTACAAATTAGCTGCTGATTTTGAATTGTGGATGAGATTTTACGAACATTCAAAACTAGATATTTTAGATTCGTTAATTGGAGGATTTAGAATGAGAAAAAGTGATCAAAAAACTTTAGAAAGTAGCAATGATTATTTTGATGAAGCAAAAATAATAATTGAAAACCAACTAAAGAATCTAAGTAGAGTTGAGAAGACTGAAGTGGAGCGAATTAAACAACTTCATTCAAAAATGAATAATAAGTTGTTTAACAAGTTATATAAATCGTCACAAAAATATAACGAACTTGTTTTTCAATGCACAAATTGGAGAATAAAGTTTGATAGATTGAGCCAAAGATTTTATATATAGTTTTTTATGTCAACAGTTCCTTAAGTTGTTCATTCATGGTTTTTGCTAGTTGTTTGTAGCTGAAGTTAGATAATATATAAGCCTGACCATTGCTAGCAATTTCTTCTCTTTCTGCTTCATTTTTTAAATAGTAATTGCACTTATCAATGCAGTCGGCAGAATCTTTAAATGTTACAAATAAATCCTTTGGAAATTCTTTTTCTAAGTTAGATGAATATTTAGTTAACAAAAAAGAACCAATTCCTAATACTTCAAAAATACGCTGATTTACTGCATTTCCGTTAGCAATATCAATGTAGTCGTTTAAAACAATTTTGCTGTCCTTGTAAATTTGAAACATATCTAATCCGGAAGTTTCGCCTTGCCAATTGTTATATAATTTGCTGGTTGTTTGTAATTGTTCTCTGTGATATCCCCACCATTTAAAATTAAGAGTTTGTGATACCTCTTCAAACAATTTTGTTCTTTGAGAAAAATGTTGATTGCCCAATCCACCAATAAAACTTAAATCTATATTTTTTTCTCTTAGCATCATTTCATCTAAAATCCTTTCATCAAATCCATTTGGATTAATGATTGTATTTTTTTTCATGAGCTCAAAGAAATTTTTGTATTCAATTGTGGAGGTGTAAACTAAATCCCAGTACATTAACTCCCAACCTTTTGGGATTGGGCAAGCAATTCTATTTACCAGTTTTGCACCATTAGCCATATCTTTCCATTCCGCACTAGAAATCCCACATGATTCTCTCACAAAAATGATATTTGGTTTGTATTCTTTAATGTAAGCTCTAATAATCTTTTTGTTCCAACGGTCTTTTATTGGTCTAATTTTGTCTTTTACATTTTCAGCAAATTTTTGGAATGGAATAGAATTGCCCCAAAGTTCATGAGCAACTTTACTTAAATATAAATCGTCGTTCACTAAAAACTCTTCAGCTTCCCAACCATAAAATTTTAAATTATGTGTGTAAAAATCAGAGTAATTGCTTCTTAATTTATTCAATTTTTCAAGGTACTCCAATCTTGATAATTTAAATATTGATTCACCCCATTCTTGTTTTTTCTTATTTACATAAGTGTATGGATGAATAGTATCGAATTTTAGTAATCGCATTTATCAGTTTTTGTGATAAAACTCTTTAATTAGTGCTACAACCTTTATTATTTGCTGTTCTTTTAACTCAGGATAGATTGGCAGCGAAAGTATTTCGTCTTTGTATTTATAGGATATTGGAAAGTCTTGCGCCGCATAGTTTTGTTTTTTGTAACACTCCAAAAATGGGAGAGGAGTAGGATAGTGAATGGCACATTCAACTCCATTTTGTTTTAAAAACTCCAACAACTCTGATCTTTTTTGAACTCTAATTACATACAGATGATAAGTATGTTTGCTATTTGGTCTGAGTTTAGGAGTAATTACATCGGGAACACTTTTAAATAGTTCATTGTATATTGAAGCAATTTTTATTCTTGATTCAGTCCAATCAAGAATATGTGGAAGTTTAGCACTTAAAATTGCAGCTTGTATTCCATCGAGTCTGCTGTTGATGCCTTCAATTTGATGTTGATGTTTTACTAATGCACCATGGGTTGCATACATTTTACAATTCTTCGCCAATGTATCGTCGTTGGTAATTATGCATCCGGCATCACCATAAGCACCTAAATTTTTTCCTGGATAAAAACTAAATGAGCCTGCAATACCTGTTAATCCTGCTTTTACGCCTTTGAATTCAGAAAAATGAGACTGGGCACAATCTTCAATTAAGTGAATATTATGTTTGTCGCAAATATTTTTAATAGTATCAATTTCACACATTTGGCCCTGCAAGTGAACCGCAATAACTGCTTTGGTTTTTGAGTTAATTTTGTTTTCAAGTAATTTTTCATCCATACTGTAATAGTCAGGATGTATATCAATAAAAACTGGTGTGGCGCCTGTTTGAGAAATTGTTTCGGAACTAGAAATCCATGAATTTGCAACAGTTATAACTTCATCACCCGAACCTATTCCAAGCATTTTCATTAAAATATACAAGGAGTCTGTTCCGTTTGCACAGGAAATTACGTGTTTTACACCATATAGTTCTGCAAATGCCTTTTCAAAGTCCAAAACTGGTTTTCCACCTATAAATGCTGTGTTTTCTATAGTGTTGGAAATTGCATTATCTATTTCAGATTTGATGCTCAAATATTGAGCTTTTAAATCTACAAAGGGGATTGTCATTTATTTAATTTTTTTGCTGGATTTCCTACATAAAATCCAGGTTCATGAATACTTTTTGTAACAACAGAACCTGCTCCAATTACTACATTGTCGCAGATATTTACTGGTAGAATTGTTGCATTTGTACCAATTGAAACATTGTTCCCAATTTTTGTTGATTTCCATTTTGTTTTATCGCCTCCTGCTGGTTTACCTTCGCTAAATAAGTCATTTATAAACATAACGCCATGAGATATAAAACAATTATTTCCTATCTCAACAAACTCGCATATAAAGCTGTGTGATTGAATTTTACAATTGTTTCCAATTTTTGTTTCTTTTTGTATTTCTACAAATGGCCCAATAAAACAATCTTCGCCAATTGTTGTACCATAAATGTTTGAAGGCTCTACTATTTTTACGTTTTTTCCAAATATGGAATTTACGATTTTGCTTTGAAATAAAGTTGGTGAATTTATTAAAGACATTTACGAACTTGAATTATTAGATTTTGAATAAATTTTATCTATGATTTCCACAGTTTTTAAACCTTCGAACGAATTTGTGGAGATACTTTTTCCATGAATTAATACATCAACCAAATTTTCGTAAACCTTATCGTGATTAGACATGCTTCCAAAATAAGTTCCATAATTGTTTGGTTTATTCCCAACAGGTAAATCTTTTATTTCGAAATTTTCTATGTTTTGATATTCCAACTCATTTAGATACTGGCCGCCAATTTTCACTGTTCCCCTTTCACCAAATATAGTTAATGAACCTTCCATGTTTTTTTGAAAAGAATTAACATTGTAATTAATGGTACCAATTGCTCCGTTATAAAATTTAATAATGGCAACTCCTGTGTCTTCAAATTCAATTGTATTTGTATGATTGTAATTTTCAGTATATGCCTCAACATCCTTAATATCTCCAATTATCCAATACAGTAAATCAATAAAATGGCTAAACTGGGTATACAATGTTCCACCGTCCAATTCTTTTGTTCCTTTCCAAGAATTATTGTAATAATCGTCGTTTCTGTTCCAAAAGCAAGAAAGTTGAACGCTGAATATTTTTCCAAGTTTCCCTTCTTCTATCGCATGTTTTACTGCCGCAACAGGTGGATTGAATCTGTTTTGCTTAATTAAAAACAATCTTTTATTTGCTTTTTCGGCTGCCTTAATCATTTCGCCGCAGTCATAAACGTTTATAGCCATTGGTTTTTCGCACAAAACATTTAATCCTGCATTTAAACACATAATGCTATGTTGTGCATGAAGTCCGTTTGGAGAGCAAATAGAAACAACGCTAAGATTATTTTTTTCATTCTCTAGTAATGCATCTATGGAATAATATGCTTTACAATTGTATTTTTTTGAAAACTCATCTGCCTTTTCTTTTACATTGTCGCAACATGCTGCCAAAATTCCATTATTTAGTATGTGTTCGGCGTGTCTTTGTGCGATTCTTCCGCAACCAATAATTGCAAACTTTAATTTATTATCCATTTATTATCTTTCTTTTTATTTTGCCTAAAACACTTCTTACTTTTTGAATTTTATTAGGCATGTATACTTTAGGTTTTGGATTATAATATTCATGTGGAACTGCTTCTTTTGCAAGATATTCTGAAAATTCTATGTCTGAAAAACCAAGTTTCTTCAATACAAAAGTTTTATCAATTTCCAACATGCCTATGGGGTAAATTGGTTTTTTTATTTCTTCTATTGCCTGTTCTTTTGTGAGTTGACCAGAAAAAATTAAATTACTTAAATGTGCTTTTCGTTTGTCAACATGGAATTTCTCTGGCAATATATGACCTTGGTAAAATCTGGTAAAAACTGATTCATAATGCTTTCCGCCATAATCTGACCAGTCTAATTCTTTTTTGATAATTTCTTTGACTTTTGATTTGTTGTAATCAAGATAGTTTAGCAGTGCTATACTGGTGTAGCTTCCAGCTGGTTTTACGAATTTCCCGTTTTTAAATGTTGCTGGATACTTTTTTAATGGCATTGTTCCAAATTTTTTATGTATTGCAAACAAATTATTTGGGTCTTTGTTTGTCCATTTTCGCGGCAGGGTGGTTTCAGTCCAGATATTTCTCCCATCTAAGATATATCCAATTTTTTGTTCTGCACAAATCATGTCTAGGCTATTGAAAATTGCAATATCTGTTATTGCTTCAATATCAATAACACCTGCTTTAAAATAGGCCAATTGAATGTCTTTAAACTCTGGCCAATCAATTACATAGGTGTATAACTCAAAACCTAACTTTTTTAGTATGTTTTCTATGTTATTTACGGCATCTTGCGAATTCCAACCGTTATCAAAGTGTACACATAAAACTCTTAAGCCATATTCTTTTGCTTTGTAGCATAAGTAAGTACTATCAATTCCACCACTTACACCAATTATACAATCGTATTTTTTTCCAATACCGTCTTTTTTGATTTGCTTGACGATTTCTTCTATTTTTTTTGTAGCTTTTTCACCAGTAAGTGTATCTCTTTCTTCGCCAATTTTATATTCCGCATAATAGTTACTTATTCCATTTTCATCAAACGTAATAAATGGATCGGCTATATTATCCATTAATGAAATGGAGCATTGGCGGTATAACGGATCTTTATCTGATATAATCATAATCGTTTAAACAACATTATTAATTCCTCTTGTGTGGGGTAGCTAATTAATACAGCATTATTTGGTTTTTGAAATACAAAAATGCTACCTGCAGATACAGCAGAAGCTCCACTTTTGATTGCCAAATAAAAATCATCTATACAAGAAGCACCACCACTTGCAACCAAAGGTATAGAAATATTTTTACTTACAATTTCAATTAAATGGTAGTCATAGCCTGTTGAACCTCCTTCACGGTCAATTGATGTTAGTATAATTTCTCCTGCACCCCTATTTTCCATTTCATTTGCAATGAACTCAGGTTTTCCTTTTTGCTTTTTCTCGCCACAGTTAGAATAAACTTCATAAGTGCCTAACCAATTTTTTTTTACATCAATGCTTACTACAACACTTTGATTTCCATATTTATTGGCAATTTCTGATATCAAATTAGTTGTTGTAAAATTTGAGCTGTTAAGAATAACCTTTTCAATTCCATTAAAAAACAGTTCATCAACCTCTTCAATTTTTGAAATACCACCTCCATAAGAAAGAGGCATAAATGCTTCGGAAGCAATGTCGGCTATTTTTAAAATATTTGGTTTTATATTATTTGGAGTAGCTGAAATGTCTAAAATCGAAATTTCATCAACTTGTTTTTCATTAAATATTCTTACGGTATTTATTGGGTCACCAACATATTCGTGATTTTTGAATTTTTGTCCTTTATAGAGACCTTCATTTTTTATTAAAATTGTAGGAATTACTCTAATACGTCTCATTTATAATTCAGCAAAATTTTTTAAAAACTGCATTCCAAACTTATGGCTTTTTTCGGGATGAAACTGAACACCAAAAATATTTTCTTTTTGTATGGCACAAGTATATTTTATGCCATAATTGGTAGTTCCTACTGAATTTTCTGAGTTTTCGCAATTCATGTAGTAGGAGTGAACGAAATAAAATCGAGAGTTATCAGGAAGATTTTTTGAAAGGGCACAATTTTTTGAAAATTCAACCTCATTCCAACCCATATTTGGGATTGTTAGATTTAAATTATTAGGTGTAAAATCAAATTTTTTGCTTTCACCTTTAATCCAACCTAATCCGTTTTCTGTTCCCTCTTGACTTTTATCCAAAAGCATTTGAGAGCCCAAACAAATTCCTAAAACCGGAACTTTTTCAATTGTAGCTTTCTGATTAAGAATTTCAAAAAATGCAGATTGTTTAAGCATTTTCATTCCATAATCGAAATGACCTACACCTGGCAAAATTATTTTATCAGCATTTACAATTTCATCGGGATTGCTTGTAATTGATGCAGAAACACCTAAACGATGTAGCATGTTTTTTATTGAATTTAAATTTCCTATGCCGTAGTTAAGAATTACCATTTCTTATTGTCAAAAAAAATTAATTACTTTTTGTGCTAGAATTTAAAAACAAAAGCTTAATAAAATGTTTAAAACTATTAACTAATTCACTTTTCGATTTTTCATATTTGTAATATTCTAAAAAAGAAGTAAACGCCAATTTCAACTCCTTTTCTTTTGCTAAATCAAATGTAGAATCACGAAAAAACGATTTAAACCTCTTATCTAAATAGTGGGCATGAGAAGTATAAAAGTTGTTTTTAATTTTATTTTCCGCAGCAAGTTGAAGTTTAAATTTTTCACTTGCTTTTTTTTGAGACCATATTCCACCAGAATGTATACGGTATGCACTCATTATTTCATTAATATAAACAGCAGTGCCACCCTCCCTTAATAATTCCATTCCATAAGTGGTATCGTCTATTATATTTTCTTTGATGATGTTAGAGTTGTTAACAAACATCATAGTGCATGTTTTTGCATAACTGCCACTAAATGTATCAATCAATGAAAAGTCTTTAGGTAAATAATCGTAAACCAATCCAATTGTTTTGCCAGAATCATCTACTTTTAGACAATTATGAAAAACTATTTTACAATTGGGATTAGATTGCAATAAATCATACTGCTTTTGAAGTTTTTTAGAATCAGTAAAGTAATCGTCTCCTTCGCACCATGCAATGTATTTACCTTTGCATCTTGGTAAATTAAATTTTGCCATTATGCCTCTAACTCCCTTCGAGAATTGATTTTCTTTTTGAATAATTGGAAAAAATTTGTCGGGATAATTTTTAGCATATTCATCAATTATTTCAGAAGTTCCATCGGTTGAGGCATCATCGTGAATCACAATTTCAAATGGGAAATTTGTTTCCTGCATTAAAAAGCTATCTAAGCATTGCCTAATGAATTTGGCATGGTTAAAAGTAACACAAGAAATAGATACTACTGGAAGCAATTTTTTACTTAATTTTTTTTACAGGAATTCCTGCGTAAACTCCGGGATCTTCTATATTTTTATTTACAAAACTAAGTGCACCAACTGCAATGTCATTTCCAATTTGAATTCCGCCAGCAATTTTTGAACCAGCGCCAATGTATGTATTTTCGCCAATTACTGTTCCGTGTACTGTAACACGTTTATGAGTAGAACCCAGTGTAATTACATTTGGACCTAAAAAACAATTTTTCTTTAGTGTAGCATTTGAAGTTAAAATTGTCCCATATTTAATTGTTACATTGTCTTCAATAACACAGTGCTCTCCTGTTCTTATTCTACCTTGTATAATTGAATTTTTACCAATTTGAGTTCCAATTTCAACTTCGCAGTAGCTTCCAATTTTTGTGGCTTCTCCAACTTTTACGTTTTTGTGTATAATTGTATAATTACCTATTGTTACATTATCAGCAATTTCGACATCATCATTTATGATACAAAAATGTCCAATTGTAACATTTTTTCCAATTTTTGCTTTTTCTGAAATAATACTTGTAGTCATATTTATTTTTTTAATGGTTTTGGTACTCCTTTTGGTTTACTTTCAAAATTGTTTTTTCCAATTATTTTGGCAGGTACACCTGCAAGTGTAATATATTCTTCGGTGAAATTTTTTGTAACAAGAGCAGCAGCGCCTACGATTGTATTTTTTGGGAGTTTAATATTTGAACTTATAACGCAGCTGCTTCCTAAAAACGAGTGGTCACCTATAAATGAATTGCCTGCCAAACTTACATTATTTGCCATGTGAACTTTTTTACCTACAATTGAGCCATGCCCAATTTTGGTGCCATGAGCAATTACTGAGCCGGCGCCAATAATTGTGTTTTCTGTAAGAGAACCACGAACCAAAGTTACATCGGTTCCTAGAAGACAATTTTCTTCAATAATCACTCCGCCTATTTGAGGTTGCATAATTCTGTTCATGTTTTCGTCCCATATCCAGGCCATACCGCTAGCACCAATTACAGAATTACTATCTATTTTGCTGTTAGTTTTTACAATTACATTGTCTTCAATTACTACATTGCTTCCAATTACCACATTGTCTTCTATTATGCAATTCCCAATTGTTGTAAAAGGTCCTATTCCTACATTTTTTCCAATGATTGCATTTTCTGAAATTACAACACTTTTATGGATTTCGTTGGATTGAGGCTTAACAAAAAAATGGGTGAGTTTGTAATGAATTAATTGCGGATTTTCAACAATAATTAAATGATTGTTTGTCTTAACTTTTTCATTTGTGATAATAATTGAATCAAACAAATTAAGGTCAGCAATTATTTCGGGTTGAGTTACAAAATATATACCTTTTTGAATAATGTTTTTAAGGCTTGCAGGTTTAAATATTAATTCTTTATCTAAAATTGAATTTTCTATGAATTCAAAAGAATAATTAAATGAATTTAGTATGGAAATTATATCAGTTAGTTTCATTATTAATAATTTGAATTACTTTTTCTTGCTCTTTAAGTGACAGGGTGTTGTACAAGGGCAGACATAAAATTCTGTTAGAGATACTTTCGGAAATTGGCATTTTTTTTCCATTCACAAATTTAATTGTATTAAGCGAAGGATAGAAATAACGCCTTGGAAATACATCTTTTGTGTTTAAATCATTTTGAATCTTTAAAAGTTGTTTTTCGCTTTCTAAGATAATGGGAAAGTAGCTATAATTCCATTTGGTTTTTTCTCTGATTTTTAGTGTAGAAATATTTTTGTAATTAAGCTTAGAATGATAAATTGAAATAATATTTTTTCTGCTTTCAAGTATTTCATCAATATATGGCAATACAGATAATCCCATTGCTGCCTGCAATTCACTAATTTTTCCGTTTATTCCTAAACCATGAAATTTTAATGGGCCATTATGACCAAAATTATGACTGTAATATATTTTCTTCCTTAGATTTTTATTTTTGCAAAATATCGCTCCACCTTCGCCAGTATGAAATAATTTTGTTGCATGAAAGCTACAAGTTATTACATCTCCATATTCAAAAATACTTTTGTTTTTATACTCAACACCAAAACTATGTGCTGCATCATAAATTACTTTAAGTTTATATTTTTTAGCAATTTTCTCTATTATTTCAATGTTACAAGGATTTCCAAATACATGTGTTGCAAGTATGCATGTAGTTTTTTTTGTAATTGCATTTTCAATTTTACTTTCATCGATAGTTAAATATTCGGGATGAATGTCTACAAATACGGGCTTGCAGTTCTCCCATAGAATAGATGAAGTTGTAGCTACATAACTAAATGGTGTAGTAATAATTTCACCACCATTTCCTAATAATTTTAATGCAATTTGAAGGGGGATTGTACCGTTATTAGTTATTAAAATGTTATCAATTTCAAGGTGTTTTTTTAGTTTCTCTTCTAATTCTAATACTAATTTACCTCTATTGGTTAACCATTCATTGGCATATACTTTTTTTATTTGTTCAAAATAATTTTCAATAGGAGGCAAGAAGGATTTTGTTACGGGAATCATTTTTTTACAACGTATAAAACTGAAGGATTTGTAATTGCATATTTTTCAAAATTTTCTTTTCCAAAAAAATCTATTCCCAATTGTTCTACTTTAAAACCACAATTTGTAAGTTTTGAAACAAAACCAGACTTTGAATAATATCTTCTATGATCCCAATGTCCATAATGTCTCCAACGATCTTCCTCTGTTAAAATTCCTTTTACTTCATAATCTTCTTTTAGCTCTAACAAAATGGGTGCTAAAACAATTCCCCAGCCACCTTTCTTTAAAACCCTAAATAATTCTTTTATTCCCGCAACATCGTCGTCAACGTGCTCTAAAACGTGTGAACACAAAAAAGCATCAAACTTATTGTCTTCATAAATTGTCATATTTTGGATATCTACTTTATCGTCAACTCCTTGGGCATACAAATCGGCTGTTCGAATGCTAAACTCATTTTGTTTTTTAAAATATTTAGTTAACGGAGGAGTGGGAGCGATGTCTAAAAAACTAATTGTTTTACCGTTTAAATCTCTTCTTATTTTATCAAAATATAAAACACATAATCTATCTCTATCGGCTGCTTGGCAATTGTTACAAGTAAAGTTTATTAAATTAATTGTTTCTGCATTTGAATAACCATGAACGTAACCATGCTCAAATCTTTTTTGCAAATAGTACATAGGAAGTGGACTAAAAGTTGCGTTGCTGCTACCACATACGTTACACAGGTGTTTTGTATAAACTTGAGGTATTGGTATTGCAACTTCTACTCTGCCAAGTAGAACTTTTGCAGCGTTTTTTATTCTTGATTTTAATTTACTCATTTAAATCTAATTTATTTCCCAATTTAACTTTGGTCTTACAACACCGTGCCATTTACCATACCAATTGCTATTCCTTTCAATGTCATTCACCTGAAAAGTAAATACATCTTCAACATCAATTAATCCAGTAGTTCTGTCTTTGATTATAAGTATTCTAATTCTATAATAATCGTCGTTCAAAAAATTTCCTGGAATTAAACAATCAGCTTGGATAGTTTTTTTTTCGAATATTCTTGGTTCAGAAACTGTATTAAATATACAAACATCATTCTTGTTGTATAGCAATAAACTAATATGCAGACTGGCTTTATCTAGAATATTTTCAAACAATATTCTAATTTTAAAAGGAGTTAAAATATCTAATTTTTGTAGGTTGCCTTTTTCGATTGAAACTTTTTTGATTTTTGTAAATTCACTACTATACTTGGGATCTGCCGTGCAATCTACTTCGTAGGCATCTTTCGTAATTTGTGCAAATAAATATTTATCTACAATATCGTTTGTATTGCCAATGTCTTGAATTTTTCCATTTTTGAGCCAAATAGATGATTTGCATAGGGTTTTCATCGCCACCATATTATGACTCACAAACAACACCGTCCTTCCTTGTCCGCTTACATCTTTCATTTTGCCCAAACATTTTTTCTGAAATTCCGCATCGCCTACAGCCAACACTTCATCTACAATTAAAATTTCTGGCTCTAAGTGGGCAGCTACTCCAAAGGCTAATCGCACATACATTCCGCTTGAATATCTTTTTACTGGTGTATCTATGTATTTTTCTACGCCACTAAAATCAACTATTTCATCGAACTTACTTTTTATTTCGGTTTTGCTCATTCCAAGAATGGCACCGTTTAAAAAAATATTTTCTCTACCGGTAAGTTCTGGATGAAAACCTGTTCCTACTTCCAATAAACTTGCAATTCTGCCATTAACTCTAATATTTCCTTTAGTTGGGGAAGTAACTTTTGATAATAGTTTTAAAAGAGTAGATTTTCCGGCGCCATTTCTTCCAATAATACCTAATACTTCGCCCTGATTTACTTTAAAGTTAATGTCTTCTAATGCCCAAACGTATTCTGATGTTCCTTTTTCTTCTCGGGCATTTACAGAGGTTACTATTTCATAAGGATCTTGTTTTCCTCTAATACGATGCCACCACCTGTTTAAATCATGAGAAAATGTTCCTGTGCTTACAGTTCCTAACCTGTATTGTTTGTATAAATTTTCTACTTCTATAACTACCGACATAATTTAAACAGTATCCATAAAGGATTTTTCTACTTGGTTAAAAATTATAATTCCCAAAAATAACACAACTACAGAAAATACCGCACAATAAACAAGCCCTCCCAAATCAGGTTGACCTTGAGAGAAAATAGCATACCTAAAATTTTCAATGATGGAAGAGAGTGGGTTTAGTTCTAAGTATTTTCTGAATTTTCCTTCGATGCTGCTTAACGGATAAATAACCGGAGTAGCATACATTAATAACTGAATTCCAAAGGCTAAGAGAAACCCTAAATCTCTGTATTTTGTGGTAAGCGAAGAAAAAATAATACCTAAGCCTAAGCCTAATATTGCCATTAATATAATAAGTATTGGCAATAAAAAAATATAGTAATTTACCAATACTTCAACTTTCCCTGTGATCACGTAGTAAATGTAAATAGAGATGAACAATGCAATTTGAATTCCAAATTTGATAAGGTTGGATATAATTATTGATATAGGTGTTGTTAATCTTGGGAAATATACTTTTCCAAAAATATTTGCATTGTTCACAAAGATGTTGGATGTTTTTGAAAAGGAGTCGGCAAAATAAGTCCACATTGTTATTCCAGATAAATAAAACAACACCGGTGGAATTCCATCAGTAGATAATTTGGCAATTCTGCTAAAAATAAAAACAAAAGTAATGGTGGTAAATAGCGGTTGAATGAATATCCAAAGTGGACCTAAAATCGTTTGTTTATAAATTGAAACAAAATCTCTTCTTACAAATAAGGCGATTAAATCTCTGTATTTCCAGATTTCATGCAAACGTACATCAAAAATTCCTTTTTTAGGAGAGATAACTTCTGTCCAGTTGCTATTGATATTTTTTTCTACCAAAATCGTGTTTTTTGCAAATATATTTTATTTTTAAAGCAAATATATGCTTCAGTTTATTAAAAGTCTAAGGTCATTTGATTTTCTAAATCGTCTAACTGTTGCCTGATTGAGTTTATTCTTTGAAAATCAATGTCTTTAGAAATACCATCATCTGTTGAAAAAGTTGCATCTATTTTTTCTTCTATGGATGGCCTTAAATTTATCTCCTTTATTTTATTGGTAGATAATCTTTTTCCTTTTGCTTTTAACCCTTTTACATCTTCAAAATCTACCAAATTTATGTCATCGTCAGGCAATTCTTTGTCTTTTGATTTTGCAAATACCACATCAATTATTGGTCTTAATTGTGTTGTTGCTAATTCTAAGTAAGAACCTTCTGCCTCACTTATAAATAAAGTTTTTTTATCGGTAACATCAGCCATAAAACGTTTTGCAAAGTATTCTTTTTTTGCACCATCAAGGTAAACTGCTGTTATTGGTTTTTGCGAGTTAAATTTTTCTATTAAAATTAAATCTTCGTCAAAATGATTGCTTAAATCAAAATTGTGCAAACGATAATAGCCAGATTGCGTAATTGATAGAATTTTATCGTCGGCAGCAAACTCTCCAAGGTATGTTCCTCTGCCATCTACATTTAAGCGCTGAACAGAATCGTCAAACCACATCATTCTTGCACCAAGCGTAGAAATTCCTTTTTCTGTTTGCGTAATTTTCTTTACAGAATATTTGGTAACAATGTTTCCTTGAGAATTTCTGCCTTTAATTGCTAAGCTCGCAAAATCTAAATCAAACACACTTTTTTTCATGTTTGGAACTGGCTTTAGCTGAATAGAAACAACTTCTGATTCGCCATTAGGATTTGCAGTTAGGTAAAGTACTTTAGAACCCTTATTGCCTCTTGTTAGATCGTACACTTTATCACGAGTTACGCCTGTTACCGAAAACCTTTTCATCATCACATTTCCTTTTGGTCCGTCTTGATAAATCATATTGTAAACAGTTCGTTCGTCGTTTTTTTGAAATACTGCAATGTGCAAGATGTTTTTTCCAACAAATGCTTTTTCAGAAACTTTACTTATTATCATTGTTCCATCATCTCTTATCACAATAATGTCGTCAATGGTAGAGCAGTCGGAAATGTATTCGTCTTTTTTAAGCGAAAAGCCTGCAAATCCTTCTTCACGGTTAACGTAAAGTTTTTCTGAGGCAATAACAACGTTGGTAGCAACAATAGTTTCAAATGCTCTGATCTCTGTTTTTCTTTCTCTTCCTTTGCCGTATTTCTTTTTTAAGTTTTTAAAAAACTCTATGGTGTACTCTATTAAATTAGATAGCTGTGCTTCTTTTTCTTTTATCTGTTCTTGCAGCGATAACATTTTTTCATCAGCTTTTGAGCCGTCAAATCGTGTTATTCTAATCATTGGAATTTGGGTAAGCTTTTCGTAATCGTCGTTGGTAATGTCTCTCAACAATTTTTTCTTGTGTTTTTCAAATTGCTTGTCCAAGTAAGCAAAGAGAGTTTCTTTATCGGAGTAATTTTTAAACTCGATGTACATTTCCTCGTTGATGAAAATCTTTTCGAGCGATGCAAAAAAGAAACTTTCTTGTAGTTCGTTTTTTATTAATTGTAGCTCTTGCCTTATTAGTTCTTTGGTGAGTAAGGAAGATTCTTTTAAAATTTCGTTAACACCCAAAAAATCGGGATGATCGTTCCTAATAACACATGCATTTGGTGATATAGAAATTTCACAATCTGTAAAGGCATACAAAGCGTCGATAGTTTTGTCGGGCGACAATCCGGGAGGAAGAGTGATAACAATTTCTACAACATCGGAAGTATTGTCTTCTATCTTTTTAATTTTAATTTTTTCTTTGTCGTTGGCAGTAATTATGGAATCTATTACTGAGCCAGTTGTAGTACCAAAAGGAATTTCGTGAATTACAAGTTGTTTTTTATCGTTGATGGAAATCTTGGCCCTTACCCTAATTTTTCCTCCCCTAAGACCATTGTTGTAGTTGCTGGCATCCATTAAACCACCGCTGGGAAAGTCGGGCAAAATATTGGTTTTTTTACCTCTAAGAACATCCACGCAACCGTCTAATAGCTCATTGAAATTGTGAGGTAAAATTTTGCAAGCCAATCCTACTGCAATGCCTTCTACACCCTGTGCAAGAAGTAACGGAAACTTAACCGGAAGCGCCAGAGGTTCTTTGTTTCTTCCGTCGTAAGAAGCTTGCCAAGTGGTTATTTTAGGATTAAAAACTACTTCTAGGGCAAATTTAGAAAGTCGGGCTTCTATGTATCTTGGGGCCGCAGCACTATCGCCCGTGAGGGTGTTTCCCCAGTTTCCTTGGCAGTCTATTAACAAATCTTTTTGTCCCAAACCTACTAAAGCATCGCCAATGCTAGCATCGCCATGTGGATGGTATTTCATGCAATGGCCAATGATGTTGGCTACTTTGTTGTAGCGACCATCTTCTAAATCCCACATAGAGTGCAAAAGTCTGCGTTGAACAGGCTTTAAACCATCTTGCAAATAGGGTACGGCTCTTTCTAAAATTACGTATGAAGCATAGTCTAAAAACCAATTTTGAAACATGCCGGAAACATGCAGCACCTTGGCTGTTTCGGAGTTTGTATTGCCTTCCTGGTTTTGATCAAATATATTATGGTCTTGATTATCGGTCATTCTTTAATGTAAAAATTTCTTTAGTTGTTTGCAAAATTATCATTTACTAAATTGTTTGCCGAAGAAAAGAAAAAATTATTTCAACAATGTTTGTGGAAGTAAGTATTGCATAATCAATTTTTGATGTCTGAAACTTCTTTTTATATGTTCTTTAAGTGTAACGCAGTTTTTTGAAGTCTGAGACTTCTTTCTATATTTTCTTTAAGTCTGAAGACTTAAAGTAACAGTGGGAAGTCTGAGACTTCTTTTTATATGTTCTTTAAGTCTGGAGACTTAAAGTAACAAAGGTTACAGGGCATCTTAGTCTAAAAAATGTCTATTAACCCTTGTTTTGTAACTCCCATAAGCATGTTCCAAATCATCAAAAAAATCTACACATTCTAAGAAAAGCAAATATTTAAATGATACAACACTTACAAGTTTAGTTTTTGTATACAACTTGTTTCATGTCTTTTATTGTTCTATTAGGATTTGGCAAACTAATTCCCAATAAGGCCATCAATCTTCCTAGTTGTTAACCGATGATGCAAATTTTGCTATTTACAATTTTTTCTTTGAGAACCTTTGTATCTTCTTTGCGTCTTATCTATTATAATTGTTAAATATCAAATATTGATTTTTTCATAAATCTAATTTATTAGTTTTTATATTTTAATATACTTCACTGAACACTCATCTGCTCTTATATTAATAAGATAATAGAAGCAATAAATTAGGAACTTCTATTTTTAAATAGATTGAACCATTTTACAACACGCCAAATAGAAAAAACAGCTTAATAGTTTTGTTGTTAAACATGATAAAAATAAGAAATACAATTTTAATAATGCAGATTAGGGGCATAAAGTAATTATCCCTCTTTTCACGGAATACGAAAAGTTTTGCCTAAATTTCCACCCAATAAATCCTCCAATGGTACAAAAACAATTCATTTTTGCATTTTCATTATTTGTTATTCTAATGTTTACGAATACGGTTTCCGCTCAGGAAACCTTTGTTCATGATCAAGAGCTTATTGGAGAAGGTTCTGATGACCTTTTCGGATGGTCTGTGGATCTTTCTGGTGATGGTAATACAATTATTGTAGGTGCAATTGGAAATAATGGAGGTTTCACCAACCAAGGTAACAAAGGGCAAGCAAGAGTATATCGTAATACATTCAATGTATCTTTCAATTCTTGGAGTTGGGTATTGCTTGGACAAGAAATAAATGGCACAGCAGCCAATGTTGAATCAGGCTATGATGTAAGCATATCGAACAATGGAAACAGGATTGCCATTGGCACCCCTGGCCAAGACAAAATGAGAGTGTATGACCTTAACATTTCTAATAATTGGGCTCTGCAAGGGAATGGCTACGGCATATTTACCAGCCAAAGTCCACAGCGTGCCGGACATTCAATAAGCATGAATGCTAGTGGTACGGTGGCTGCAATGGGAGCTCCTTTGGGTAATAAAGTATGGGTTTTCGACGTTGACCCAGACGGTGGAACAGGTCATTTGAGTGGAAATCCGCTTATTGTGCCAGGAACCTATGCGGGTGGTTCAGTAGATATTGATGATAATGGAAATACGTTAGTTGTTGGTGCTTACAAATCCAATTCCGAACGTGGTCAAGTGTTAGTGTATGACTTTGATGGAGCAAGTTGGGTGCAGCGTGGCCAAACTTTGAGCGGGGTCAACAATTACGATCAATTCGGATTCGACGTTAGCATTAGCAATGATGGCAATACCATTGCCGTAGGTAGCAAAGGATGGGATTCGAACCCAAACAACACCACCTACGAAATTGGAGAAACAACCGTTTATGATTGGAATGGCAGCAATTGGGTGCAACGCGGCACAAGCATTCAGGGAGTAAATTTTTTTGACCAATGTGGTTTTTCGGTAAGTTTATCAGGTAATGGAAACAGAATGGCTGTGGGATATAAGGGTAACAATACGGCATTCTCAGCGGCAGGACTTGTACGGATTTTCGATTGGGATGAAAGTGCTTGGGTTCAGAACGGTGACCCAATTTATGGTGATGGCATCAACGTTTATTCCGGACATAGTGTTGCCATGAGCGATAATGGTTCAATTTTGGCTATTGGGGCAATTCAGGGCACAGGACCAATCAATCAGTTTACCAATCAAGAAGGGCAAGTTCGAATTTATGAAGGCAATTGTTTGGTATCTACTACAGCTGTAATTCAAAATAATGATACGTTAACGGCTGTTGCCAACGCAAGCTACCAATGGCTTGATTGCAATAATGGAAATCAGCCCATTATCAATGCTGTAGGGCAGATTTTTATACCTCAAAACCCCGGGAGTTATTCAGTTCAAGTCACAGAGAATGGCTGTATTCAAACTAGCAACTGTATAGACGTTTTGGTTACATCAGTTAATGATCAAACAATTGGCAAATTCAATGTCTTCCCAAACCCAACCATCAATATCATTACAGTGAACTCCCTTCAAAATATACAAAAAATACAAGTGCTTAATGTAACTGGCAAATCGGTGTTAACCTTTACGAATTCTAATATGGCAGACCTTTCTGGCCTTGCTACAGGACTTTACCACCTTGCTTTGGAATTTGAAAATGGTAGCATGGGTCATTTGAAAATTCTAAAGCAGTAAGCCGATAAATCCTATTAATTAAAAAGAAATGGACGCTACTATTGATTTAACTATTTAGAGCCTAAAAAAGTAGTTTTATCATTTTTTCAATTGGGCATTGCCCAATTTCATTAAGTTAAGGAATAAACAATTAAAAAACAAAGGATTACAAGTTATACTTTTGTGGTGCGAACAACAAAACAAAACTTATAATCCTTATGTTAAGTGCAAATTTATAAATCATTGGAGAACTCAAAGAATTTATTTCCATTATAGTTGAAACTCCGGAATTACTCAAGAATTTTAGTCTAAACGGTAAAGCCTTTACTATAAGCCGAAAATTACCAATTGAGCGGATTGTATTTCTAATTCTTAAATTGTGTAAAAAGACTCTGAGTGTTGAATTAGATCAATTTTTTGAAGAAATAAATAAACCTAATTCGTGCACCGTAAGTGCCTTTAGCCAGCAGCGAATGAAGCTAAATCCTCAGTTTTATTGTGTTTGGAATGAACTTTTGAATATCTGTTATTATCATTATTATGGTTCAAATGTAAAGCGCTGGAAAGGCTACAGAATCATTGCAGGCGATGGTTCTTGTATAAGTTTGGTTAATACTCCCAAACTCGAAAAATATTTTGGCAAACAAAGCAATCAGAATAGCTCATATGTTCAAGCTCAAGCATTTTATTTTTATGATGTGTTGAATGAACTAATAATACATGCAAAACTTTCTCATTGCAAAATAGGAGAAGCAAGCTTAGCATACCCACTTATTGACCATTTGAAGACTGATATGTTAATGATTTATGACCGATATTTCTGTAGCTACAAAATGATGGCATTACACCTGTGGCAGGAGAAAGAAGTGAAATTTGTAATACGAGCAAGGGAATCTCAAAACATTATAAAAACATTCATTAAAAGTGGAAAGCAAAGTTCCATAATACACTACGGACCATCCTCAGAAGCTGTTAAAGAAATGAGTAAATGTGGATATAAAATTACCAAAAACACCTATCTAAAAATACGATTAATAAGAGTTGAACTAGAGAATTCATTAGAAGTATTAGTAACGAACCTTTGGGATGAAGAAGGACATCCTGTTGAAGTATTCAAGGAGCTCTATTTTAAGAGATGGGGAGTAGAAACGAACATCTCACAACAAAAGAATATTCTACAACTTGAATCATTTAGCGGACTTACACCTAAATCAGTTGAACAAGATTTTTATGCAACAGTGGTTGTATCCAATCTGTTTTCAATCCTAGCCAAGGAAGCACAAAACACTATAGATACTAAGGTTAAAAATAAATACCCCATGAAAATTAATGGCAACAAAGCCATTGGGAAATTAAAATCAAATTTAATTGACTTATTCCTTGGTAAACAACCCGAGGTTATACTGCAAAAGCTTTTTTTCTATTTTATCAGAGATCCTCTTCCTGTAAGAGCAAATCGTTCTTTTAAAAGGGTTCTAAAAAACAAACTATCCAAAAGCAAACATAAAACGTTTACTAACTATAAACCAGCATATTAAACTCTTAACTTAATGACATTGGGCGGACGCCAACTTCTTGTAGCTTCAAATCGTTATGGGAAAGGCTACAACAAAGTCGGCGTAGTAACAAAAACACAGAATCAATAATGGTATAAAATTTGGTAGTATTTATAAAATTCAAGAATCATAAAAAATAAAGAA
>CAIMMJ010000153.1 GCA_903842515.1 uncultured Bacteroidota bacterium
CTATACCTGAATTAGTGGATAAAATAGAACCCGATATTTTAATTATGGGTGCTCACGGTCATAAAACGCTAAAAGATTTAATTTTAGGAACCACAGTTGATGCAGTAAGACACAATATTTCTGTTCCACTATTGGTGGTTAAAAGAAAAATGTAATGAATAAAATTATTAAAAAAATTGCATTTGTTGGGCCTGAATCAACAGGAAAAACTACCATATCCAAATCTACTGCCGATAAATTTTCAGAGCCTTGGGTAAAGGAAATTGCAAGAGATTATCTCCAACACAATGGTCCAAAATACTCTCAAGCCGACATCTTTACCATCTCTGAGCTACAACTACAAAAAGAAAATGAGCTCCTTAATAAATCTGAAAAGTTTTTATTTTGCGATACCAACCTTTTGGTTTCTATAGTTTGGAGCCAATTTGTTTTTGGTAATGTTTCGGACGAGTTAAACAATTTGTTTTTTCCCCAATCTTATGCACACTACTTTTTGTGCAACATTGATGTTCCTTGGCAATTTGACCCCCTAAGAGAACATCCAACTCAGAGAGAAGAACTATTTTTGATGTACCAATCTAAATTAGAAAAGTACAAAGTTTCCTACTCAATTTTATCAGGCTCAAACGAATACCGGTTGCAGCAAGCTTCCAAAATAATTTTAACGCTTTAATTGCACTATTTATTAACTTTGCTGACTATATTTAAGAAATTTTTTTAGTATGAGTTGTAACAGTTGTGGTACGAGTGAAAATGGATTGCCAAAAGGATGCAACAACAATGGTGCATGTGGTTCGGGAGGATGTAATACAAAACTTACTGTTTTTGATTGGTTAGCAAATATGGAGTTTCCGGGAATGGCAAAGCCCTTTGATATTGTTGAAGTAAGATTTAAAAATAGCAGAAAAGAGTTTTACAAACTAGAACCGGACATGGAGTTTTTTAAGGGCGATATTGTAGCCGTTGAAGCTTCTCCTGGTCACGATATTGGCATTGTTTCTCTTACAGGCGATTTGGTGAAATTGCAAATGAAAAAGAAAAATGTTAGAGCAGATTCACCCGAAGTAAAAAAGGTTTACCGAAAGGCAAAACAAATGGACATTGATAAATGGCAATCGGCCAGAGAGCTTGAAGAAAAAACAATGTACAAAGCAAGAACCATTGCAGTAAAGCTAAATCTTCAAATGAAAATTAGCGATGTAGAATACCAAGGCGACAAAACCAAAGCCATTTTTTATTACACTGCCGAAGATCGTGTGGATTTTAGAGACCTTATAAAAGTTTTGGCCGACGAGTTTAAGGTTAGAATAGAAATGAAACAAATTGGTGCCAGACAAGAAGCGGGAAGGCTTGGTGGAATTGGCAGCTGCGGAAGAGAATTGTGTTGTTCTACCTGGCTTACAGATTTTAGGTCGGTAAGTACAAGTGCAGCAAGGTATCAGCAACTTTCGTTGAATCCACTAAAACTTGCTGGGCAATGTGGAAAGCTAAAGTGCTGCCTAAACTATGAGTTGGATAGTTATATGGATGCAATAAAAGATTTTCCGGAAAGTGGAGTAAAACTCTTTACAAAATCTGGGGCTGCTTTTCATCAAAAAACAGACATCTTTAAGCGTACCCTCTGGTATTCCTACGAAAGCGACCCTGGAACTTTTATTCCTCTTTCTGTTGAAACAGTAAAAGAGATTATTGAACAAAATAAAAATAAAATTTATCCTCCAGATTTTACCATAGCTAAACCCGTAGAAGCTAAAAAAACATCTGAAATGTATTACGAAAATGTGGTGGGGCAAGACAGTCTTACTAGATTTGATCAAGATAAAAATAAAAGAAAAAAGAAGAAAAAAAACAACAATAGAAATAAACCTACTGGGGAAGTGCTTGCTTCAACAAATGCTATAAATTCCTCTGAATCTAATGATAATAAATCGCAAATAAATCAGGCCAATCCATCGCAAACTACTCAAAACAACAACCAGACTAATCAAGCAACCACTCAAGCAAAACAAAATACCAGGCCGCAAAACAAACCAAATCAACCCAACAGAAATAACAATAACAGAAACAAACCCAATCGCAACCCCAATAATAAACCACAAAACAATAACCCTAACTCAAACAATGCAGCTCCAAAAGACAACTAGTATTTTCTTTATTTTATGGATAACACTATTAATAAGTGCTTGCGATTCATCAAGAGTTTTTGAAGAAAATAAAGTAATAGAAAATCAACTTTGGAACTATTCAAACAAAAAGGTCTTTTATGTAAATGTAGACGATACGCTATCTTCACATAATTTTTACATCAACGTAAGAAATGCTTCCGATTATCCGTTTAGCAATCTTTTACTTTTTATGCAAACCCGCTATCCGCAAGGCACTTATTCAAAAGATACCTTAGAATGTATTTTGGCCGACCAAACAGGTAAATGGTTGGGAGACGGTTCCGGTGATATTTGGGACAATCAAATATTGTTTAGAAAAAACTTTAAATTTAAAAGAAAAGGCAAATATGTTTTTTCTCTTGAACAAGCCATGAGGTTAGAAAATTTACCTCAAATTTTAGATGTTGGAATTAGAATAGAAAAATCTTTTTAGTAGAATGCAAGACAATGTTGTTTTAACTATTTTAAATGAAGCCAAAAAGAAAGGAAAAAAATTACTTTTCCTGCTTATCGACCCCGATGATTTTGACGAAAAGAGGTTTGATTTTTCTTTGTTGGAACAAATTGATGCCTTGCTGGTGGGTGGCAGTTTAATTTCTAATGGTAACTTAAATTCATGTATCAAATTTTTTAAAAGCAACCTTGCCATTCCAGTAGTAATTTTTCCTGGAGCACCCTCCCATGTTTCGGAAAACGCTGATGCTGTTTTATTGCTATCGCTTATTTCTGGCAGAAACGCCGACTTACTTATTGGCAACCATGTTTCTGCAGCTTTTGCACTAAAAAAAACTAACATAGAGCTTATACCAACAGGTTATTTGATTGTAGATGGGGGAAAGCCCACAACAGTTTCATACATTAGCAACACACAACCCATACCGGACGATAAACCAATGATTGCTGCTGCCACCGCTTTGGCCGGAGAACAATTAGGACTTAAACTTATTTACCTTGATACAGGAAGTGGAGCATTGAATTGTGTTTCTGAAAACATGGTAAAAACTGTAGAAAAAACTGTTGTGTTGCCACTAATTGTTGGAGGAGGAATAAGAACAAAAGAAGATGCCATAACTATTTGGAAAGCGGGAGCAACAGCAATAGTAGTTGGCAATGCCGCCGAAAAGAATCCCCAAATAATTGAAGAAATAAACCAAGAAAAAATTAAACTAAACCTTTAATTAACAGAAAAAATATGAGCTTAGAAGAACAAATTAATGCCGATATTAAAGCGGCAATGTTGGCCAAAGAAAGTGCAAAACTAGAAGCACTAAGAGCAGTAAAATCTGCCATTTTATTATTAAAAACATCGGCCGATGGCTCTGCACCAGATGCAGAAATAAAGGCTTTGCAAAAAATGGTGAAGCAAAGAAAGGAAACCGCCGAAATCTATACAAATCAAAGCAGAGGAGATTTGGCAGAGGTGGAATTGTTTCAGGCTGCAATTATTGAGCAGTATTTGCCTAAACAATTGAGCGGAGCAGAATTAGAAGAGCAAGTAAAA
>CAIMMJ010000154.1 GCA_903842515.1 uncultured Bacteroidota bacterium
ATTTGGCCCAAGCTTAATATCTGTTCCTCTACCGGCCATGTTTGTTGCAATAGTTACTGTTCCAGATAAACCTGCCATTGCCACAATGTCGGCCTCTTTTTGATGGAGTTTTGCATTTAATACATTGTGAGGAATATTTCTCATTTTAAGCATTTTGCTCAATAACTCCGAAATTTCTACGGAGGTAGTTCCTACAAGAATTGGTCTCCCCTTGGCAGTTTCTTCTGAAATTTGATTAATTACTGCATTGTATTTTTCTCGTTTTGTTTTGTAAACTAAATCCTCTTTGTCTGTTCTAGAAATATTTCTGTTGGTAGGTATTACCACACAATCTAATTTATAAATATCCCAAAACTCACCTGCCTCGGTTTCGGCAGTACCAGTCATACCGGCAAGTTTATTGTACATTCTAAAATAGTTTTGCAAAGTAACGGTGGCATAGGTTTGCGTTATTGCTTCTACTTTAACGTTTTCTTTTGCTTCTATTGCTTGATGTAAACCGTCGGAATACCTTCTTCCATCTAAAATTCTACCTGTTTGTTCGTCAACAATCTTCACCTTGTTATCCATTACCACATAGTCTACATCTTTTTCGAAAAGAGTATAAGATTTTAAAAGTTGATTAATGGTATGTACCCTTTCTGATTGAATAGAATACAACCTCATTATTTCTTCTTTTTTTGCTAACTTTTCTTCATTGGGTAGAGCAGATTTTTCTACAACTGCCATTTCACTTCCTACATCTGGGAGAACATAAAACTTGGCATCTTCTGTAGAACTTGAAATTAGGTCTATTCCTTTTTCTGTAAGTTCAATTGTATTGTGCCTTTCATCAATCACAAAAAACAATTCTGCATCAACTTTTGGCATTTCTTTGCTATGGTCTTGCAAGTAAAATGCTTCTGTTTTTTGCAAAAGAGCCTTCATACCTGGCTCACTTAAAAACTTAATTAATGCACTGTTTTTTGGTAACCCTCTGTGTGCTCTTAGCAATAAAAAGCCGCCTTCTTCTTCCTTCTTTTTATCGTTAGTAGCCAAGGTCTTTTTTGAATCGGCCAATACAGTGTTCACATAATTTCTTTGTGCATTTACTAGTTTTTCAATTTTTGGTTTTAACTCAAAAAATTCGTGGTCATCGCCCTTTGGTGCAGGCCCCGAAATAATTAATGGAGTTCTTGCATCGTCTATCAATACCGAATCCACCTCATCCACTATGGCATACCAATGTTCACGTTGCACTAAATCTTCGGGGTTTCTGGACATGTTGTCTCTAAGATAATCAAAGCCAAATTCGTTGTTGGTGCCATAAGTAATGTCAGCCAAATAAGCACTTCTTCTTGCTTCAGAATTTGGTTCATGCCTGTCTATACAATCTACTCTTAGTCCATGAAACTCCATTAACGGGCCCATCCATTCTGAGTCACGTTTTGCTAGATAATCGTTAACGGTTACCAGGTGTACGCCCTTTCCAGCTAGTGCATTTAAATAAACAGGTAGAGTTGCCACCAAAGTTTTACCTTCACCTGTAGCCATCTCCGAAATTTTGCCTTGGTGCAAAACAATTCCACCAATAAGTTGAACATCGTAATGCACCATGTCCCAGGTAATTTTTGAGCCTGCAGCATTCCACGTGTTAGAAAAAATTGCTTTGTCTCCAATTACATTTATTTTCTTTTTTGAAGCTAATTCCTTATCAAAATCAGTAGCGGTAACTTCAATATTTTCGTTCTCTTTAAATCTTTTTGCTGTTTCTTTTATTACTGCAAATGCTTCTGGCAGAATTTCATCTAAAGTGGTTTTTATTTTTTCCTTAACTTCTTTTTTAATCTTATCAATATCGGCATAAATACTTTCTTTTTCTGCCAAATCTGTTTCAGGCAATTCTGCTTTTTCTTTTAGGCTCAAAATTTTGTTTTCTTCGTCAAGAGTGGTCTCTTTTATCTTTCTTTTGAATTCAATTGTTTTTTGCCTTAATTGATCATTCGAAAGTGATTGAATTTTTGAAGTAGCAGCATGAATTTCATCTACCAAAGGACGGATATCTTTTAAATCTCTGTCGGATTTACTACCGAATATTTTTGAAATAAAACTTAACATATAAAAAAATGAGATGCAAATTTAGTTTAAAATTTGAGTTATAAACGTTTAAAATCGTACCAAAATTTTAAAATATTAAACAATTAGGGTCAATAGAATAAATAAATTATTAAATTTGCCGACCAAAAAAAAATATATGTCATATTTATTTACCTCAGAATCAGTATCAGAAGGTCATCCTGATAAAATTGCAGACCAAATTTCAGACGCCATAATTGACGAATTTTTGCGTTATGACAGCAGTGCCAAAGTGGCTTGTGAAACTTTTGTAACAACAGGATTAGTTGTTGTAGGTGGCGAAATTAAAACCACACCCGAAGTAAAAGGGAAAGTAGATGTTCAAACAGTAGTTAGAAGAGTTATCAATGAAATTGGATACAACAAATCGGAGTACCAATTTGATGCTATTTCTTGTGGAATTTTAAACACATTGCACGAACAATCTGCCGATATAAACAGAGGTGTTGACAGAGGGAACGACGAAGAACAAGGTGCCGGCGACCAAGGAATGATGTTTGGCTATGCCAGCAAAGAAACCGACAATTATATGCCACTTCCACTTGAGTTATCACATTTGTTGTTGCAAGAGTTAGCCGATATAAGAAAAGAAGGTAAAAAAATGAAATACCTTAGACCTGATGCTAAATCTCAGGTTACCATTCAATACTCTGATAAAGGAAAACCAGAGAAAATTGAAACTATAGTTATTTCTACTCAGCACGATGATTTTGCGGAAGAAAAAGTAATGTTGGAAAAAATTAAAGCCGATGTTATTTCTGTATTAATACCAAGAGTTTTAAAAAAATTACCAAAACGTATTCAAAAACTATTTGGCAAAGACATTAAATACCATATTAATCCAACAGGTAAATTTGTTATTGGTGGCCCACACGGCGATACAGGATTAACAGGAAGAAAAATTATTGTTGATACCTACGGTGGAAAAGGTGCTCACGGTGGTGGTGCATTTAGTGGAAAAGATTCTTCAAAGGTTGACCGATCTGCTGCTTATGCAACCAGACACATTGCTAAAAACCTAGTAGCTGCAGGTGTGTGTGACGAAGCTTTGGTGCAAGTGGCCTATGCTATTGGTGTTGCCGAGCCAGTTGGTTTGTATGTTAATACTTATGGAACATGCCATGCAAAATCTGAAGATGGAAAAAAATTAACAGACGGAGAAATTGCTGTTAAACTTTCGCATGTTTTTGATATGAAACCAAGTGCTATTGTAAAAAGATTAGGACTAAGAAACCCAATATATAGAACTACAGCTGCTTACGGCCACATGGGAAGAATTCCAGGCACCGTTACCCTAGACGGAAAAACCTATGAAACCTTTACTTGGGAAAAACTTGACTTTGTAGATAAACTTAGAAAAGAATTTAAAATAGAAGCCAAAAAAGAACTGGCAGACGCCTAAATCTTTTTTGTTGAAAAAACAAGCCCCACTAATTAATTTTGGTGGGGTTTTTTGTTGTGGAAGTTTTTATCTAAAGATGAAGATTGACTCTTAGATAGCTACTCCACTCCACCGCGGCGGAGCACACAAAGCAGGAATAGCTATTGATTTATTGGAAGAATGGCGTTGTTTTATAAAACTAACTGTACAACAAATTACACAAAGAAGGCTTAATTTGCTCAAAGAAATCAATGTTGTTGTGTTTTATTCTTTATTATTCAATACCTCATAGCCTCTACAGGGTCTAATTTAGAAGCTGAATAAGAGGGAACTATTCCCGAAACAATTCCAATTATAAATGAAATAGTAAATCCTAAAATGATGTTGGATGCATTGAGTGAAACATCAAAATCGGAGATTGCCGCCACTAATAGTGTTCCCGAAAAAATTATGAGAAGGCCAAATGCCCCACCAATAAGACTAAGTACAACCGATTCTATAAGAAACTGCAACAAAATAAAATAGTTTTTTGCTCCCAAGGCTTTCTGAATGCCAATTTGGTTGGTTCTTTCCTTAACAGAAACAAACATAATGTTGGCAATACCAAAACCTCCCACCAAAATAGAAAATCCTCCAATAATCCAGCCGGTTATACCAATAATTAAGAACAATCCCTGAAATCCCTGCGATAACAGATTGGTTTCGTTTAAAGCAAAACTTTCTTCTTGCGATGGCTTTATTTTTCGGATGTTTCGCATAATTCCGTTCAGCTCATTCATTAACTCATCGTTAGAAATTCCGTCCTTTGCTTTTACATTAATGGTGGGGTTAAGTCTTTCGCTTCTTAAATCAACTATGTTTCGTGCAAAGTTTATTGGCACTAGAATTTGGTTGTCCGAAGAATTCCCTACAATGCTTGAACCTTCTTTTGAAAAAACACCCAACACCGTAAGTTTTCTACCGCCCGAAAACACTTGTTTGCCAATAGGATATTGTTCACCAAACAATGCCTCGGCAATGGTGCTGCCAATAATACATAGGTTTTTGCCCGCGGCTGATTCGCTCTCAGAAAAATACCTGCCTTCGGCCAATTCAAAGGTTTTAATTTTTTCGTATTCATGACCTGCCAAAACAAAATCTGCGTTTTCTACATTATTTGTTTTGTATTTTACCGATTTAGAGCCACTCGCCACAAAACAAACAGCTTGTGCCAATTTGGATTTCTTTTTTACTTGCTTTTCTTCTTCAATAGTAACGTTTGGCCTGTTCATGTATTTCCACCACGGGTAATCGCTGCCAAAAGACCAAGGCCATTTTTGTATAAAAATTACATTTTCACCCAAAGAAGAAATGCTTCCTTTGATGTTGTTTTCTAAAGAATCTGTAATAGTAAAAACACTTATAATGGCAAAAATTCCAATGCTTATACCTAGCAAACTTAAAAATGTACGTAGCTTGTTGGCATATAAAGAAGTAATTGCAAAAATAAAACTCTCCTTAATTAAGGTTAGGATTAATTGCATTTTGCCAATTTTAGGCGGCTATAGATGGTTTTCCCATCTCTCTTAAAAACCTAATATGTGCTACAACAGCCTGTGGCAAAGTTTTATATTCGTTGTATTCTACGCCAAACTCTTGGCAAACAGATTTTACAATTTTACTTATGGCAGGATAATGCACATGCGAAATTTTAGGAAATAAATGGTGTTCTATTTGAAAATTTAAACCTCCTACTAACCAAGACACAATTTTGCTATTGGTAGCAAAATTTGCAGTTGTTTTTATTTGGTGGATAGCAAATTCATCTGGCAATTTGTTGGTTTCTTCGTCAGCCATAGGAAAGTGAGTATGCTCCACAGTATGAGCCAATTGAAAAACAATACTTATCACTAATCCAGTAGAGAATGTCATTACTAAAAATCCAACCAACCAAGGCAAAAATCCTACAACATAAATTGGTACAGCAACAAATAATGCAAAGTGCAATAACTTACCCGACCAAAAAACAACGTGATTGTTCCATTTCATTTTACCAATTGGTACTTCGCCAATTTTTGACGTGAAATATTTTTTATAATCAGCAAAGAATATCCAGAAAATATATAAAATGCAATAAAGAACCCAAAAATAAAGGTGCTGAAGTCTGTGAAAAAAATACCTTTTTTGATTAGGGGCAAGTCTTAAAAATATTCCTGCTTCAATATCGTCGTCTACACCATCTACATTGGTAAAACTATGGTGTATTTGATTGTGTTTGATGTTCCACATAAAAGCGCTACCACCTAAAATATTTAAAGAAAAAGCGGCTGTTTTGTTTAGAATATCCGATTTGCTAAAACTACCGTGGCTACCATCATGCATTACATTAAAACCTATACCTGCAGCGGCCATACCCATTGCTAAACATTCAAGCAGAGCAAAGTACCAAGCAGGTGTAAAAAACACAACATGTACAAATACAGCAAGAAGAACCCCAACAAAAACAAATGCCTTGGTATATAATTTTAAATTTCCGGTACTTTCTTTGCCTTCTTTATCAAAATAATCTTGAACTCTTTTTCTTAATTCATTGTATATAGAAGGTTTTACAATAGGAAACTTTGGAGCCGTAAATTGTTGGGCCATAATTTTTATTTATTTAAAAGCGGTGCAAATATAACACCAAAAAACCAAAGAGGTTTATTAAAAGAAAAAAATAGTAGCTAATACAATACTTTAGAAGATATTTACTATATTATTTAACCCAGCTAAAACTCTCCATCAACACCTCTATATCTTTATTAATATATTGATTTACAGGAGCAAGAGAATCAGAATTAGGCGAACAGTTGTAATACAAAGCACCTCTTAGAAAGTTGTTAGTAGAATCTGTTAAAAAAAACTGAGCAGTAGAAGCGGCATTCCCTCCAATCCAATAAACAAGTCCAAAAACATTCTTTTCTAGGTTTTCATACCTTTCTTCGTTAATAAATTCTGCCTTTATAGTGTGCTTATAGGCTAAATTTCTAGAATCTTCAATGTGTTTGGGTAAATCGTTATTTATTTTAAAATAGCTCAGGTGCAAGGTTGCCTTAAATGGAGTATAGATTATGTTTGCCCAGTAGTCTTCTTGCTGAGGCCCATTGTAAGGAATAACTTTAGCATACTGAGGAATTTGAAATTGGTAAGGTAGCTTTTCTGCTATAACATGGTACTTTTTCTTTGGCAAATCTATTCTTAAATAACCTTTGGGTTTGGGCACAAACTCACTTTCACAGGAAGAGAAGAACATCAAACCCATAAGTACTATTAAAGTACCTAAAAAACCATTTTCCTTGCTTCCCATTTTTTGTTGAACAATAGAATTGTTCACTTTTACTTTTACCCTTTTTATTCTACGCTTATCTACAGATTCAATGGTAAACTCATAATTTTCAAAAGTTATTTTTTGATTTTTATGCGGCATATTACCGTTCAATTCTAAGATGAATCCCGCCAGCGTATCATTATCTCCTCTTTTTTCTTCAAATTCTTCCCCCTCAATTTCTAATACTCTATAAAGATCGTTCAACATTATTTTTGCTTCAAATACAAATGTATTTTTGTCTAACTTAGAATAGATTAGTTCATCTTCATCAAACTCATCATTTATATCGCCCAAAATCTCTTCAATAATATCTTCAAGAGTAACTAAGCCATTTGTAGAACCATATTCATCTACTACAATGGCCATGTGCATACGTTTGCTTTGAAATTCTTTAAGCAAGTCATCAATCTTTTTGTTTAGTGGAACAAAAAATGGCTTGCGTAACAAACTTTTCCAGTTAAAATCATTGGTCTCATTGAGGTGTGGCAATAAATCTTTGCCGTAAAGAATTCCTGAAATTGCGTCGGCATCTTCGTCATAAACAGGAATTCTAGAAAAACCTGCTTCGATAACTTTTTGTAAAACTTCGTCAAATAGAAAGGAATCTTTTAGGGTAAGCATTTCCATTCTGGGTTTCATAATCTGTTTTGCTTCGGTATTTCCAAACTCAACTATTCCTTTTAGAATTTTCTTTTCTTCTTCGGGGGTGTGTTCATTAGATGTTAGTTCTAAGGCTTGAGATAAATCGTCTATAGATAAATTTGCTTCTTGCTTTTTTATTAACTTATCTAAAAACATGGTTGATTTTATAAGCAAAAAACTAAGCGGGGATAATATTTTTTCTGTTATTGCTAATGGAAACACTAATAAATATGCACCTTTTAGAGCATGTTGTTTTACAAATATTTTTGGAATAACTTCTCCAATTAAAAGTATCAAGAATGTAACACCTATCAACCTTATAAAAAACATTTGAAGAGGATTTAAACTATCAGAGAAAAGGGAGTCTACAACAGTTTCGGAGATTACTACAACACCTATGTTCACAAAATTATGGGCAAGAACCAGTGTTGCAATTAATTTTTTTTGGCGACTTAAAAGTTCAAGAATTTTTACAGCAGAGGAAGAATTATCCTTTTTTATTGCATCAAAATCTTTGGGTTCTAAAGAAAAAAAAGAAACCTCAGCCGCCGCTACCAAACCAGAAAGTAAGAGCAATATAACCATTGCTAATAATCCAAATACAAGTGCTGGATTAAAATTATTAAAAAAAATAGACAGTAGATTATGCCAACTGACCGAGTCGTCCAATTTATTGTATTTTATTCAAATTCTATATTAGTTCCATCATCAATTAATCCAAATGGGTCTTGGGTTTCGATTTCGGAATTTTGATCTTTTCTGTTCGAAAGGATTAAAATACTTTCTGCAACAACTTCCGTTCTGTATTGACGTATTTTGTTTGCATCTTCCCAGTTTCTGGTATGCAATTTCCCTTCTATGTAAACTGTTGTGCCCTTCTTTAAATTCTTTTCGCAGTAATCTGCCTGCCCTCTCCAAGCAACAATATTATGCCATTCTGTTTGTTCTTTTCTTGAACCATCTTTGTCTTTAAAAACCTCTGTTGTTGCCAGAGAAAACTTAGCAATTCTAATGCCTTGTTCGGTAGTTTTTACTTCTGGTTCTCTTCCTAAATTTCCAATTAAAATTACTTTATTTATACCAGTAGATGCCATAATAATTTCTTTTTTTGATATGTAAAGTTAATAATTTTTAGTAAAAAAAATAATGAAATCAAATTTATTAAAAAATTACCAAGAAAATCAAATAAGCAGAAATTTAATTTTATTGGTTTATACATTAATTGTAATACAATTTCATTTCGGTAATATAGTCCGAAACAATTTTAGGCATAAAAAAGGTGACATCTTTTTTTTCTTTTAATGATTTTCTAATAAAGCTTGAAGATATTTCAATTTTAGGAGCATCATAAAAGATTATTGAGTTATGTTTAAGTATACTATTGTCTATTTGCTCTAGTTTTCCATCTGCACTTTCTCTTGGATAAACTAAAAATTTAAAATTGTCTAGTAAATAGTCTATGTTTTTCCATTTCATTAAACCCACTAAATTATCTGAGCCAATTATCAAATTGAATTCGTAGTTAGGGTATTTTTCAGTTAATTTGGCCAGAGTAACAGACGTATAAGAAGGAACTGGCAGTTTTGACTCAAAATTACTGGCTTTAATTTTTGGATGATCTTCTAGTGCCATGTATACCAAATTAAAACGTTGCCTAAAATTAAGCAATGAACTTTTTGTTTTGAATGGGTTTTGAGGAGAAACCATCATCCAAACTTCATTTAAGTTGGCAAAAGATAAAAAATAATTGGCTAAAGCTAAATGTCCAATATGAATTGGATTGAAGGAACCAAAAAACAATCCTATTTTTTTTTGCACTGAGTTGTTATTTTTAGTAAGATTACGTTCAAAAATTTGTTTGCAAAAATACAAAATATCATCAAAGAGATATATTTGCACTTTTTAAGGAATAAAATATTTTATGGAATTGGACTTTATCGCCTTTGTTTTATCGTTTTGTGTGGTTGTATATTTTACTCCTGTTCTGATAAAAGTTGCAATTTTTAAAAATCTAATTGATAAGCCGGATAAAGAAAGGAAATTTCACGAAGGCGAAATTCCCACCATTGGTGGAATAATGATTTTTGCAGCAACAATTATTGGTTATGGAATTTGTTTCCCTTCGCCCTACATAGAAAAGTTTAACTTTCTTTTGTCGTCAATAATGATTATGTTTTTTGTTGGCATTAAGGATGATATTATTGGAACAACTCCTTTAAAAAAATTAGCAGCTCATTTTTTGGCCGCACTTATTATGGTTGTGTTAGCCGACGTAAGAATAAAAGGCTTTCATGGAATTTTCGACATTCAGGAAATTCCTGAAGGCTTGTCTATTTTGCTTTCGTTGTTTACAATTATTGTGGTAGTTAATGCCTATAATTTAATAGATGGAGTAGACGGTTTAGCAGCGGGAGTTGGCTTATTAGGATGTATTGTTTTTGGAGTTTGGTTTTTACTTTCTGGCAATTCGGTAGAAAGCTGTCTTGCGTTTTCATTGGGTGGTGCATTGCTTGGATTTTTAGGATTTAATTTTTCTCCAGCAAGAATTTTTATGGGTGATTCTGGCTCATTAACTATTGGAATTATTATGGCATTTCTCTCTATTCAACTCATAGAATATGAAAAAAGTTATTACCTAATGCCTCCTTTAGATGCAATTTCTAAACCAGCATTAGTTATTGCTGCTTTATTTTATCCTTTAACGGATACAATGAGGGTTTTTATTATTAGAATATCTGAAAGACGTTCTCCATTTTCTGCAGACCGAAATCATATTCATCATAAATTGTTAGATGCAGGATTTAATCACAAAAAAACTGTGTTAATTATCTATTTGATTACATTGATTTCTATTTTAACGGCTTTTTTTTCGAGAGGATTAAATCCGAGTTTTTCATTGTTTGCAGTTATTGCAATTCCAATGATAAGCCTGCAAATTCCTTATTATTCAAAAACAAAAAGGTTTTTATTTTGAGTAAATATTGTTTTACTTTTCTTTTATTGATTTTTACTTGTTCAGTTATTGGAAGTAATAAACTTTATTCTGATAGTATTGACAACATTACTAAATCTGACACAATTTTACTTGCAGATATTTTTAGTCAGCCCTACTCCAACGAAATTAATTCTAATTTTTTTAAAGACAGATTACATAGCAATATCAATGGAGGAGCAAATTATTTCATTACTACAAAAGGTGAAAACAAATATTCAGTTTTAAATTTTTTTAAAAATTATGGTCTAATTTCTTACTACAAAAAAAGAGAAGAAAATTCCAAAAAAAAGAAAATAATTTACCTGGATATTTTTCCCGTAAAAGAAATAATTGTAAGTAGCAGCAGCAGAAATAAAAACTTGCTTTTTGAAACTAATGCAGGAATAGTAACCAGAGGATTAATCAACAATAAGTTTTCGTGGTTTTTACAACTACAGCTATTAGATTACAAGTTGCCGGAATATTTAGATAGCATTGTAAACATTACCAAAGTTATTCCCGGACAAGGTTTTGCAACAAAGCAAAGTAACGGAGTATGGACTACATTTTACAAAGTAGGAGGAATAAAATTTTCGCCAAACAAATACTTTAGTTTTCAAATAGGAAATGGAAAAAACTTTTTTGGAGATGGATACAGGTCGTTACTCTTGTCTGATAATGCTGCACCATACCCCTACTTTATGATTACAACCAGAATTTGGAAATTTAACTACGTTAATTTATTTACAAATCTATACGATATAAGAGGGAATGAAGGAATTAGAAACCGATATGTAAATAAGTATTCAAGTATGCATTACTTGAGCTGGAATGTTAGTTCACGATTTAATGTAAGTATTTTTGAAGCCATAGTTTTTCAGAACAGAAGCCAAAGCGGCAGAAACAACTTTTTTGAACCCAATTATTTAAATCCAATAATTTTTTATAGACCTGTAGAATATTCTGTGGGCTCTCCAGACAATTCATTATTAGGAATAAACTTGAGATTTAATCTTGATAAACAAAAATATTTTTACGGTCAGCTGATATTAGACGAGTTTTTATTAAAAGAAATAAAAGCAAGAAGTGGGTGGCTAGAAAACAAACAAGGCTTTCAATTGGGGTTCAAATACTTTGATTTTATGACGAGGAAAAATTTAGATTTTATTGCAGAGTGGAATTATGTGAGACCTTACACCTACTTTCATAAAAATGTTTTGCAAAATTTTGGACATTATAATCAACCATTAGCCCATCCTTTAGGAGCAAATTTTAGCGAACTAATTGCAAAATTAAATTACAAATTAAACAATAGAATTAGCCTAAGCGGGACCTTTATGTTTTGCAATATTGGTCTTGATAAAATAGATTCTCTTTCTGGTAATTTAAGTTTTGGACAAAACATTTATCAACCATCTTTTAAACGCCCAAATGAATATGGAAATTATGTAGGGCAAGGTTTAGAAAGCAAATTAATCATTGGTGATTTACAAGCTTATTATTTACTTAGTTCAAATAGTAATATTTACTTTTCGAGTGGTGTTACGTTTAGAAATGTTACAAATACGTTAGAAAATAAAAACGAATTGATATTTAATATTGGCCTAAGAACCATATTACAGCGAAAAGAGAGATTTTTATAATGGAAAACAAAGTATATAAAATAGCAATTTTAGCTTCGGGTGCAGGCAGCAATGCTAAAAATTTAATACTCGATAGCCGCAAAGATTCTAATAAGGTTTATAAAGTAGAATTAGTTATTACCAATAACAAAGATGCAGGAGTAATAAATATTTGTCATCAACTGGGAGTTCCCTGTTTCTTATGGAAAAAAGACTCCTTTCTCTCCCCAGATTTTTTAATAAACTCTCTAAAAAATAACTCCATAGATTATATAATTTTAGCGGGATTTTTATTAAAGATTTCAGACAAAATTATTGAGAACTTTCCAAAAAAAATAATAAACATCCATCCGTCTTTGTTGCCAAAATATGGAGGAAATGGAATGTATGGCAACAAGGTTCACCAAGCTGTTTTAGATAACAAAGAAAAAGAAAGTGGTATTACAATTCATTTTGTGAACGAACACTACGACGAAGGGGAAATAATATCTCAGAAAAAAATTAGTTTAAATGAGTTAGAAACAATTAATTCACTGAGAGAAAGGATAAACATTTTGGAACATGAAGAGTTTCCCAAAACTTTAAGACTAATTTTTAAATAAGTAAGAGATCTTACTTTAACCAAAATTGTAATAAAATTAACCACTTGGTTCTAAAAACTAACCACAAGGGTAAGTTTTCAATTTTTAAAATCAATTTACATTAAATTTGATTTCGAAATTAATTCTTAAATAATTAATATGCTCAAAATTAATTGGTTAAAAGAAACTATTCCAAAATATTTATTCAGAGAATTGTTAAATTCTTCTTAGAATTTTAATTTTCAAATATTAAACATATTTTTGTTATCCCATTATATAAAAACAAGTAAATAAAATTAAATAAAAACATGAAAATAAAAATCTTTACATCATTAATAATTCTTTCCTTTTTGTGTGGAGGAAATGCATTTTCTCAGTTCAATTGTGGTACAGATCAATACCATAGAAATGCCATTTATAAGTATCCAAACATTTTAGAGAATGAAAGACAATTTAAAGAATTACTACAAAATTCTCAACTGTTTCAAAACTCTGAACAAATGAGATCAAGCTCAAATGACGTAGTTTATACAATTCCCATAGTATTTCACATACTTCACAACTATGGGCCAGAAAACATAAGCGATGCTCAAATTTTTGATGAAATGGACCAGTTAAACAAGACATATAACAAATTAAATGCTTCATTAGCTGATGTAATTCCTCCGTTTGTTCCATTAGTAGGGAATGTTAAAATTCAATTTAGGCTTGCTCAAAAAGACCCTGCCGGTAATTGTACCAATGGTATTGATAGAATTGCAACTACCAAAACTTATCAATCAGACGACAATGCAAAACTTAATTTGTGGGATCCAAGAAGATACCTAAACGTTTGGGTGGCTAATACCATTGGCGCAAATGGTGTTGCAGGTTATTCTAATTACCCTTCAACCGTAAACAACAATCCATTGTCTGAAAAAGATGGTGTAATTCTACTGCACGATTATGTTGGTACTATTGGCACATCGCAACCAAGCCATAACAATACATTAACTCATGAAATAGGTCATTATCTAAGTTTACCTCATACTTGGGGTGGAACAAATGAACCTGAAGTGGCTTGTGGTGATGACGGTGTTCCTGATACCCCAGAAACAAAAGGACATTTAAGCTGCTCCCCTCTTTATGATTATGCTTGTTCCATTAATCCAATTGAATCTCCTGCTTTAGCTGCAATCTACCTGTTTAACAATGTTTCTTCAAGTTCAGGAAATACAGATACTTTAGGCATTCCAAATGTTAATGGATTAAATTTCTCATCGTTTAAAGCATCAAATGACGTATCTTCTAATTCTTTAAGTAGTGGCCAATTTGAATTCTCCAATTGGGGTACAGGTGCCGCAAACAATGAGACTTCTTTTGCTAATTTAACAGGTAATGTAAATACCTCTAAGTATTATGAATTTACAATTAACCCCAGCTTGCCCTATGCAATGAAAATTACCGGAGTTAGTTTTACTGTAGGAAGAAATGCAAGTGGACCTAGAACTTTTGTTGTAAGATCTAGTGCAAATAATTATGCAACTAATTTACCAATATTGTTTGGATCCACAGATACAAACTTCATAAACAATATGTCATCAGAAGCAAATAATGTGGTTTTCATAAAGGACGATGCTGCACGTAAATTTTCGTTTAGAAAAGTAAATTTAACAGGTGCACCTTTTTCGTTGTTAAAAGACAACAATTCTATAACTTTTAGAATTTATGCCTACAATGCAGAAGATATTGATGGTTCTTTTATTTTAGATAACGTTAGATTACTTGGAGATTATGGTAAAGTAGAAAATATACAAAACTACATGGAGTATTCTTATTGCTCAAATATGTTCACAATTGCCCAAGCTGCTCAAATGAGACTAGTGTTAACGCAGGCTTTGGCTCAAAGAAATGTTTTGGTTTCAGATTCTAATTTAGTTTTCACAGGAGTAAATTCACCTGCTCCTTGTGCTCCAAAAGCAGATTTCACAACCAACAGAAGATTTACCTGCGTTGGAGACCCTGTAGTTTTTAAAAATACAAGCTACAATGGAACACCAACAACATTTAGTTGGTCATTCCCAGGAGGAACTCCTAGTTCATCAACATCAGAAAATCCATCAGTGACTTTCGCATCTCATGGATGGAAAGAGGTTACGCTTACAGTTTCCAATGCTCAAGGAACAAGTTCCGTAACAAAAATGGCAGTTTATATTGCACTTGACGAACCTTATTTCTACGCAGATTATAACGCAACCTCATTTAGTGAACCGTTTGATGATGTAAATGCAATGGAAAGGTGGATTTCTTTTAACCCAGACAATAATGCTTCTCAATTTAAAAGAATTAAATTAAATGATGGTTCGGAAAATCATTGTTTGGTTTTAGAAAACTTTGGTCAAGGAAAAGACAAAGATGTTTTAATTAGCCCTTCTGTTGACTTAAAATTTAGAACCAATATTAAATTAAATTTTAGAATTTCTGGAAGCACAACTCAAAGTGTTGCAACTACAGAAGATTTAGCATTAATTCAAGATTCACTAAAAATTTATTTTTCCAAAAATTGTGGAGACTCTTGGTCTACATCAAACCCTATTGCTTCATTTAACACTCCTAAAGCTGATTTAATTACAGGTGGCCCTTGGACAACACCGTACAGAGCATCAAATAATGTAGGTTGGAAACAAATGACAGTAAATGTTCCAACAAATATGTACGACAGTAATGTAAGAGCAATGTTTAGATTTTCTGCGGGTGGTAAAAACACCAATAATTTTTACATAGACGACATTAACTATTCATTTGTTACAAATTTTGTTGATGTTCCAGAAAACGGCAATTGGAACTTGTATCCAAATCCATACTATTCTGTTGGGGAGCCTTTAAGTATAACCACAGACCTAAGCTTGGATAATGCAATGGTTACAATAACGGATGCATTAGGAAGAGAAGTAAGTTCTGAAAAACTAACGTTTGTTGCGGGTGCGAACAACAATCTTAACACAGATGTATTAAATACACAAGCTAGAGGAATTTATTTTGTAAAGGTTTCTAAAAACAACGAAACAAAAGCAAACTTTAAATTCATCAAGAATTTTTAACCAAATTAATTAATTTAGAAAAAGAGTGGTGAGTTTCATCACTCTTTTTTTTTGCTATGAAACTAAAAATAAACTTTGATTTCCATCCCTCAAAAAAACTACTTGAATTAGAAGATAACATTATGTTATTTGGTTCATGCTTTACAAATAACATTGGAGAAAAATTATTGGAAAACAAGTTTAATGTTTCTATAAATCCACTTGGTATTTCTTTTAACCCGCTATCATTGCACGAACAAATAAATAGAATAGCACAAAAAAAATTGATTGATATCAGTGAGTTAACTGAAAGATTTGGAGTATTCTACCACTGGAATTTTCACGGTGATTTTTGTGAACCCAACAGAACAAGAATGATCGAAAATATAAATTCAAAAATTATTTCATCTCATGAATTTTTAAAAAAAACAAATCATGTTATTATAAGCTATGGCACTTCATATTTTTATGAGCTAGTAAATAACAAAAAGATTGTAAACAACTGCCACCAATTTCCAAACAACTATTTTACTAAACAAATTGGGAATTCAACTCTATTTAAAAATTCTTTTTTAAACCTGCAGGAAACACTGTTAAAAATAAATCCAGCTCTTGCAATTACCTTTACATTAAGCCCCATTAAGCACTATAGAGATGGAGTTATCGAAAATAATTTAAGCAAATCCATATTGACATGCTTTATACATGATAGTATAAGCAAAACAACAAATGTGGAGTATTTTCCATCTTATGAAATAATAAATGATGAACTAAGAGATTATAGATTTTATAAAGATAATTTTACTCATCCTACTGATTTAGCCATAGAAGTAATTTGGGAAAAATTTAAAGAAAAAAATATAGGAGAAAGAAGTAAAGAATTCATAACTAATTTTGAAACCATAAAAAAATTAAAAACACATAAAATTAAGCATCCAGGAAATGAGCTTCACAAACAATTTATTTTAAAAGGATTAGAAGAATTAAAATCATTGAGTCAAAAATATCCAACAATAAATTTTGCTTCAGAGTACGAATATTTTAATAGTGTTTAATTTTTTCTACTTTTATATTACTAAAAAAGTATTTTTGGTAACGATTACCAAATTAGTATTCACTTAAATATTATTTAAATAGTAATGAAAAAATTATTTTTTCCCGTTTGTTTTTTATTTTTTATGCATCTACAAGCACAAGTAAAATATCCCAGTACTAAAAAAGAAAGTCAAATAGATGATTATTTTGGCAAAAAAATAGAAGACCCTTACCGTTGGTTAGAAGACGATAATTCTAAAGAAACTGGCGAATGGGTTATTCAGCAAAACGAACTTACTAATTCTTACTTAAATAAAATTTCTTACAGAGAGCAATTAAAAAAACGACTAACTGATTTATCTAATTACGAGAGATTTTCTACACCATTTAAAAAAGGGGATTATTATTTCTATTATTCAAATTCTGGAACACAAAATCAAAATGTCTTTAATGTATTAAAAGAATTAAACGGAACAGCTGAAGTATTGATTGACCCAAATACATTTTCAAAAGATGGAACCATAGCCTTAGGGAGCATTTCCATTAGTAAAGATGGAAAATATTTGGCCTACGAAATTTCAAAAGCAGGCTCAGACTGGGCAGAAATAAGAGTGATGGAAATTGCCGGTAAAAAACTTTTAACAGATGAGTTAAAGTGGATAAAATTTTCAGGCATGGCATTTAAAGGAGATGGATTTTATTACAGTCGATACGATGAACCAGTTGCGGGCAAAGAGTTGTCGAAGAAAAATGAATTTCATAAAGTATATTATCATAAAATTGGAGATGCTCAATCATTGGATAAATTAATATTTGAAGACAAGGAACATGCACTCCGAAATTTTGGAGCTCAAGTAACCGAAGACGAAAATTACTTATTGATTTATGGCTCAGAATCAACAAGTGGAAATTCACTTTCTATAATGGATTTAACAAAACAAGATTCTAAATTTGTAAGTGTAGTTACTAATTTTGAAAATGATTATTCGGTGATTGATAATTTTGGCACTTCGCTGTTAGTTTATACAAACTACAAAGCTCCCAATTACCAATTGATATCCATTGATGCAAACAATCCAAAAGAAGACGCATGGAGCACAGTTGTTGGCCAGGCTCAAGATTTGTTGAAAGGAGTGCAAACAGCAGGAAATTTTATTCTATGCAACTACTTGGTAGATGTTCAAAGTAAGATTTTAAAATACGATAGAAAGGGTAAGTTAATTGGAAATGTTTCTTTGCCTGGAATTGGTATGGTGGATGAAATAAATTCTGAAAAAAATAAAAATGAAGTGTTTTTCAGCTTCACTAATTTCACTACTCCTGTTTCTGCCTATAAATATGATGTAGAAAAAGACTCCCGTGAATTATATAGAGAATCAAAAGTTCCCTTTAATGCCAACGATTATGAAACAAAACAAGTGTTTTACAAAAGCAAAGATGGAAACTCTATACCCATGTTTTTGGTGTATAAAAAAGCTCTTATTTTAGATGGAAATAATCCTTGTTTTTTATACGGCTACGGAGGATTTAACATTAGTGTTACTCCAAGTTTTAGTGCTACAAGAATGGTTTTTTTAGAAAACGGAGGAATATATGCAGTAGCAAATATTAGAGGTGGCGGCGAGTATGGCGAAAATTGGCACAATGCCGGAACTGTATTTAATAAACAAAATGTTTTTGATGATTTTATTGCAGCAGCTGATTACCTCAAAAAAGAAAAATATACAAAAACAGAAAAGTTAGCTATTCATGGAAGATCAAATGGTGGTTTATTAATAGGTGCTGTAATGACTCAAAGGCCAGATATATCTAAGGTTGCACTACCTGGCGTTGGCGTTTTAGATATGCTCAGGTACCACAAATTTACCATTGGGTGGGCATGGGCCACAGATTACGGTACAAGCGACAATGAAAAAGAATTTATTAATTTATTAAAATATTCTCCGCTGCACAATGTAAAAAAAGTAGCGTATCCGGCAACAATGATAATAACCGGTGACCACGACGACAGAGTTGTTCCTGCACATTCATTTAAATTTGCAGCAACATTGCAAGAAAATCAAGTTGGTAACAATCCTATTTTAACAAGAATAGATATTAATGCAGGGCACGGTGCGGGAAAACCACTTGCAAAAACAATAGACGAGTGGGGAGATATTTGGAGCTTTGTTTTTTATAATTTAGACATGAAGTTTAAACAATAAAATAACAAAATAGATTAAATTGCCATTAAGGTCTAAAATTTATCTAAAGATTTGAATATTCTACTATTTAATTGCTTCATGTTTTATAAAAACAAAACAGGACTTCACTAAAAAATTTAGGTTGAGAAGTTTTTTGAATTGCACATAAAATTTAAAACAATTTGCATTTTTAAATGCAGTGTTTTTATACTTATATCATATCTTATTG
>CAIMMJ010000155.1 GCA_903842515.1 uncultured Bacteroidota bacterium
CAATGAGAGCCAAACAAGATTATTTCCTCACAGATAAAAATGGAAAGATGGTTCATAGATAAGTCCATACAATTAAGATTAATCAAAAAAAATGCAAAGCTCCTGACTTTATTATTTGATTTAATCTAGATCTTTTATAGCTCTTACATTATATTCCTCAAACTTATCTCTTCCATTGGAGTCAGCTGTATTTTGCAAAATGCCATTTGCAAAACAGAAAAAATATGCTTCTTCACGATCACCTGGTGTATTTTCAATTAAACTCCAATATTCGCTAGGCATATCAGAGTTATCAACATTTTCCCCATATAAGTATAAACCTCCAATTTTCTTTTTATACAATTGTTCGTACATTGCCAATAATTCTTCGTTATTTGGCAATCTCCAACCTTGACCTAATCTTTCACAGGCTTTTTTAGCCTCCGCCCAATTCATTTTTTTGTCAAAGTCATTTCTAGCTACGATTTTTTTCCTGCCTTTTAGAACGATAAATAGATTTAAGTCTTCATCTACCTTTGGAGAAACTGTTAAGATGCTCTTTAAGCTATCTGTTTTAATTATTAATTGATATTTTAAATCACTAATTGTAGATCTTTGATTCAAATTCTCTTGTTTTAAAGTGCTAGATTCCAAAGATAACTTTTGTATATTAGAATTTAAATCATCTATCAACGTATTTAAGCTTTTATTTTTATCTCTCAATTTATTTGCTTCATTAAGCAAAATTGATTCATTATTTTTTAATTCATCATTTTGTCTGATTAGATCAATATTTTTTTCACGTGCCAATGAAACAATGTTGTTCAAGCTGTCTAATTGTTTGTTTAATGCAATAATTTGTTCTTTCTTGCTTTGAGAAAAACTAACTGAAACAAGCCCAAAGTTAATTAATAGTAATATAAATAATTTTGATTTCATTAAAACAAAAGTACACTTTCAAATTGCAAAACAAAAATAATCACAAGGATTCATGAAATTTAACATTTCGATATTAATGCAAATTATTAATAATCTTCATAAATGCGTAATTTCAAACATTTGTCAAAGTTATATGATTCAATTTAAGAAATACGGTTCTGATCATGTCGTGATTATGAATAAGATTGAAATATTCTTATGAAAAGGATTTTTTTAAAAAAACCAAAGTATATGTTGTAAAAGTTAGTGATTATGGTGTTAAGATTTACAAAAACAATTTTCTGAGTAAATTTCAAATATTTAATTCAGCAATTAGATGATCCGTAGTTTAAGAGCAATTTCTCTGGCTATTTCCATATCTTCATTTGATTTCGAATTTGTTATTATTTTGCTATTTAAATTATCAAAATAATTTGAATGAAAACTAAACCATGCTTTCTCTACTTGTTGCGATGTGTATCCTTTTTTCTCAATTTTTCTGACAGCATTAATAATTAAACTAAAATCAGCATATTCTGCCATTTTGTAACCAAAAACTCCAGCAATTTTATTATCTATGACAATCAAAGAATTTTCGTCACCTAAATTTCTGCTCCAAAATGAAATATGCTTTGATCCGAAAGACATTCTTAAACAAGGGATTTTAGATTGCCGTACATCTTCATAACAATCTCTAAAATTTCGATTTATCGCATTTTGCGCTAATATTCTATAATCGTTGATCCAAGTTTTAAAGTTTAATCTAATAGAAGAATTTGAATTTTTTATTGGTTTGTAAGGATTTGAGCCACCGGTCAAACCGCCCCAAATTTGGATTAAATCATAGATTTTCAATATTTCGGCGTCTGCGAAATCTTCTATTCTTTTTTTCGCCCTAATAAAGGCTAAAATTTCATTTTCGAGAGATTCATAATTTAAATTTTTTAATCGATTTATTTCATTAACATCTCCACAAAAATACGCCTGAAGGTATTCATTATTTTCTTGATATAAATTTTCAATTCGAGTTATTAACCTAATAAATTCTCGTCCATTTCTAGATTCTTCAATGTTTTTCTTTATCCA
>CAIMMJ010000156.1 GCA_903842515.1 uncultured Bacteroidota bacterium
CCACACCCCCCAAATAATAAATTTAAAATTTTGGTTCTTTTTCTCCAGTATTCCCACAATTGGCATTTCAATTAAAACTACCAATAAACCGTTAAAGGCCATGAGCAATCCAATTAAATCTTCTCCGTAGCCAAGCTCTTTGCTAAAAAACTGCGGTACACTTGCAAAAATCTGAAAGAATACTATTCCATATACGGCCACAAAAAAAATAAATTTTAAGTACTCTGTGTCTTTGTAGGCCGATATACTTTTTACTTTCGTTTCATCTTTGTTTCTTTCTTGGTGCAAAGAATTTTTTTTGGGCAACACAAAAAACAACATAATGCCTGCACAAATGCTAGTGACAGCATCTATTACAAACAACAAATGGTATCCTAAATGCAGAGCAACAAAACCGCCCACAGCAGGGCCCACAGAAAAGCCCAGGTTTACTGCCAATCGCACCAAAGAAAATGAACGAGTTCTGTTTGCTGGATTACTAAAAGTAGCAATAGCAGTTGAATTTGCCGGCCTAAATACATCCGCAACCAATGCATAAAAAAATACAACGGCAGAAATTTCAAGAGCTGTTTTGCCAACAATCATCAGCAAAAGAATTAATCCACTAACAACTTGAGAAAAAACCAATAAATAAAAAAAGTTTATTCTATCAGTTAGCCACCCTCCCAAATAACTTCCAATAATGCTGCCTATGCCATACATACTCATGATTAAACCGGCTTGCGAGATAGAAAAATGCAGTTCTTTGGTAAGGTACAATGAGGTAAACAACAGCACCATTGAACCACTTCTGTTGATGAAACTGGCAAAAGAAAGTATCCAAATGTTTTTTTCTAAATTAGAAAATGAAGATTTATAGAGAGAGACTATATTCAAATAAATTTTATTGAACCGCAAAAATAGAATTATTTAGCGCTTTGATAAAACTTGTACATTTAACTTTTTAAATTTTAAAACTACATGAAATTCTCAAAATTACACCTTTCAATTTTTTTGTTTTTAGTTGCCTTTACTGCTGCAAATTCTCAGGAAATAACAGAAGCATGGATAAAAGAAAATTACACAAAAAAAGAAGTTTTAGTGCCAATGAGAGACGGCACAAAATTGTTTACAGCAATTTATTCTCCCAAAAGCAATGCAGAAAAACATCCATTTTTAATGATGAGAACACCCTATTCCTGTGCACCTTACGGCGAAGATAAAATATGGGGGAGACTCTACCAATACTATTACAAAGAGTACATCAAAGAAGGATATATTTTTGTGATTCAAGATGTAAGAGGAAGATGGATGAGTGAAGGGAAATTTGAAGATGTTAGACCTTTTTTAGAAAACAAATCTAAACCTAATGAGATAGACGAAGCCAGTGATACTTATGATGCGGTAGATTGGTTAGTAAAAAATGTAGAAAACAACAATGGGAAAGTAGGAATATTTGGTGTTTCTTACCCTGGGTTTTATGCCACCATGGCTGCGGCAAGCGGTCATCCAGCAGTAAAAGCTGTTAGTCCGCAAGCACCGGTAACAGATTGGTTCATGGGCGACGATTTTCACCACAACGGCGCTTGTATGCTTTGGGACGGATTTAATTTTTATTCCACCTTTGGCCAACCTCGCCCAAAGCCAACAACAAAAGGACCAATAAATTTCCCTTATTATACAAACGACAGGTATAAATTTATGCTTGAAACCGGAGCAATTAGCAATTTTACCAAACTACTTGGCGACAGCATAGAGTTTTGGAAAGTGCTTATGGAACATCCTAATTATGACGATTTTTGGAAAAAACGTGATGCCAGACAAGCAACTAAAAATTTAAAACCTGCTATGCTTGTTGTAGGTGGATTGTTTGATGCCGAAGATTGTTATGGTGCTTGGCGACTTTACGAGTCTATTGAAAAAAATAACCCAAACACCAGCAATAAAATTGTAATGGGTCCTTGGGCACATGGAGGGTGGGGAAGAAGCAGCGGAAACTATTTGGGCAATGTTAGATTTGGAAGCAACACCTCTTTCTATTATCAGAAAAATATAGAAATTCCATTTTTTAATTATCACCTAAAAGGAATGGGTAACATAGATAGTTTGCCCGAAGCATCAATTTTTTTTACTGGCGAAAATAAGTGGAGAAGTTTAACTGTTTGGCCACCAAAAGAGAGTAAAAAAATGAATATGTATTTTTTACCTAATTTTAAATTAGGATTTATGCCTTCGCCAAGCCAAAACAGTTACTCAGAATATGTGAGTAATCCAAACAAACCCGTGCCTTACACAGAAGGAACTATGGAAGGAAGAACACGTGAATACATGACCGACGACCAACGATTTGCAGCACAAAGACCAGATGTGCTAACGTTTGAAATGCCTACGCTGGCAGAAGATATTACTGTGGCCGGAACATTAACCGCACAATTAAATGTAAGTATTTCTACAACCGATGCCGATTTTATTGTTAAACTAATTGATGTTTTTCCTGAAAAATTTCAATACGATACAACCGGTTATGGAATTGGCAATGGAAAAGATTACTTAATGGATTCCTATCAAATGCTGGTTAGAGGAGAAGTTATGAGAGGAAAATTTAGAAACAGTTTTGAAAGCCCCCAAGCATTTGAACCCAATAAAGCAACTTTGGTAAAATTTGATTTGCCCGATGTTGCTCATACCTTTAAAAAAGGACATAAAATAATGGTACAAATTCAAAGCACTTGGTTTCCATTGGTGGATAGAAATCCTCAACAGTTTTTAGATATTTACCATTGCAGCGATTCAGATTTTGTATCAAGCACCATCAGATTGTACCACGATGTAAAATATCCTTCGTCAATTGTTTTGCCAATCATAAAATAAGTTCGTTATTTAGTAAACTGAAATTGCCAGCAAACAATGATTGATTTTAAGGATATTGCAAGGAAAACACTTAATTTTTTACACCTCGATTTAACTAAAAATTTAGAGTACGACAGACTCACAAAAAGAATTATTAAAGGTGTTGTAAAAACTAACTCCAATTGCATTGACGTTGGATGCCACAAAGGAGAAATTTTAGACGAGATAATATCTGCGGCTCCCAATGCTTATCACTTTGCGTTTGAACCAATTCCACTATTTTTTGAGAACCTAAAAACAAAATACAAAAACTACAATAACATAACTTTTCTTCCATTTGCTTTGGCAGACAAAAACGGAACAGCAAGTTTTAATTACGTTAAAAATGCACCTGCCTACAGCGGACTAAACAAAAGAGAATATGCCCACAAGCAACCGGATATAAAAGAAATAAATGTTGAAATTAAAAGGTTAGACGATTTAATTGATAAAAACCTAAAAGTAGATTTCATAAAAATAGATGTAGAAGGAGCAGAGCTGGGTGTATTAAAGGGTGCTACCAGAATTATTGAAAATAATAAACCAGTAATTATATTTGAAAGTGGCATTGGCGCCAGCGATTATTATGGAACAAGTCCGGAAAACGTTTTTGATTTTTTTGACAAAGAAGTAAAAATGAAAGTGTCTTTGTTAAAAGGTTTTTTAGAGAGAAAATCGCTGAGCAGGCAAGAATTTATTGATGTTTACAACAGGAGAGAAGAGTATAGTTTTGTGGCGTGGGTTAAGCAATGATGTTTAAATAAAAATGCAAGAAATTTAATGGCATATTGCAACAATTTATTCGGAATGATCTATAGCTTTTTTTTGAGTGACACCACTAAATACAAACACCTAAACAATTCCTAAAATTAAACCAAACCCTATTGCAATTAAAAATAATGCAATTAAAATATTAAAAGCTTTTTTGTTCACCTTTTTAAGGTATTTTTTCCCTAATATAGTTCCAGCAAAAGCCGAAAGCATAACAAGAAGAACATTTATGCTAAATTTAAAATCGAAGCTTACATGTGTATTAAAATAAACACCAATTCTAGAGATATCAACCAGTAGAGCAATTGCGGTGCCTGTGGCAATATATTCTGCAGCACTTAAATTTAACTTACTCAAAAAAAAACTTCTAATAGCACCTTGATTTCCGCTTAAACCCCCAAATAACCCTGAAACAAACCCACCCAAACCTATATTTTTTAGTGTGAAGCTTGTGGCAAGCTTTTCTGCAAATACCTCAACAAATGAAAAAAAAATCATCAGCGTTCCTAGTAATAGCTTGGCTTGCGAGGTATTAAACTCCATTTTAAATAGAGAATAATATACAGAGTCGTTTTCAGAATAAAAGTATCCTAGCAAAAGCGAACCAATAACTGCACCTACAATTGAGGCAAAGCCAAATGAAAAAAATATGCTTTTATTTACACTTTTTCCAATAAGAATTATTTTTAGAATGTTATTTGCAAAATGTACTAGAGCTGTCATTATTATTGCATATTCTATGGGATAAAACAGTGCAAAAACAGGGGTTAAAATTGTCCCTAATCCAAAGCCAGAAAAAAAGGTTAGCAATGCTCCGGCAAAGGCTGCAAATACTATTATAATTTCATTCATGGGCTACAAAATTAATATTCACCTGCAAGTAGTGAATACATTTCAGAATC
>CAIMMJ010000157.1 GCA_903842515.1 uncultured Bacteroidota bacterium
AAATTCTCCCGCAGGAAATTTCTTTAAATAATTTCCCGGAATTACTACACTTCGTTCCGGAACAATTCCTTTAAATTCTTTTGGCTCATTGCCTGTAACATCAATAATTTTAGTACTGGCAGTTAAAACCACATTAGCGCCCAAAACAGCTTCTTTGCAAACTCTTACTCCTTCTACAACAATAGAACGACTGCCAATAAAACAACCGTCTTCTATGATAACTGGAGCGGCTTGCACAGGTTCCAAAACACCTCCAATACCTACACCACCACTAAGATGAACATTTTTCCCTATTTGTGCACACGAACCAACAGTTGCCCATGTATCCACCATAGTGCCTTGGTCTACATAAGCACCAATATTAACGTAAGATGGCATAAGTATTACACCTTTTGCTAAATAAGAACCGTATCTCGAAACTGCATGTGGCACAACCCTAACACCTAGTTTTTCATACCCTGTTTTGAGTTTCATTTTATCATGAAATTCAAAAATTCCCAATTCTATGGTTTCCATTTTTCTAATTGGGAAATATAGTATAACAGCTTTCTTTATCCAATCATTTACTTGCCAATTATCTCCCGCAGGCTGCGCTACTCTGATTGTTCCTTTGTCTAAATTTTCAATTACATTTTCTATTGCAAATTGAATTTCCTTCTCTTTTAGAAGTTCTCTATTTTCCCAAACCAGTTCTATTTTCTCTTTTAAATTTTCCATAATTTTTGGTGAATATACTTTTATTCAATTTATGTAATTTGCGAAAGTTAAATTTTAGATTTTAAGTACTTGCTTTCAAAAAATACTTTATACTCTTCGGGTTTTTGTAGCTTGTAAAAAACAATGTAATTGCTTGCACTAATTACAAAAAACTGGTAAGTATTTTCCTTTAAACCCTCAGTAACATTTTTATTTGTCTTAAAAAAATCATAATACCTCAATGCATCTCCTTTTCCGGCAAAAGATTTAACAGTTATCATCTTCTGCTCCTTGCCAAAAAGTAAATCAGATTGCGACAATTCTGCACTTCCAAAATTCATGGAATTAAAATCAGAAATTCTTGCTTTTCTATCATTCATATCCTTGTCTATTGGAAACAACAAAACAAAAAAATGTTCTTCTTCTGCTGACTCTGTATATGGGCTTTTTGAAAGAGAGTCATTGTCGACTCCTCCTTCTTGTTTTAGTAGTATAGCCAATAATTCTTCGGCTCTTTTCTTAACTGGGTGAGTAGGATAATTTACCACAACTTCCTTTAGAGAGGCAATCATTTGATCTTTGCCACCAATGGAGCCAGAAGACATTGCCTTTAAGAGTGCATATTTGGGCTTGTTTTCAGATTTTGGAAACAGTGAATCTGAAGCGATACATCTGTTTATACAATCTTGAAATTTTGATTCAGAAAATGCGAAAAATGTTTCCTGATAAAATGTTTCAGCTTGATTTAATTTAAACTCTCTTTCTTTGTTATAGTCTGGATTTTTAATGAGCAAACTAAATTCACTATTGGGATATTTTTCTAATAAAATATTTTTGTATTTGTCAGACTTTTCAGTTTCATCAGCAGTTAAATATATTCGGTAAAGCTGATAATAGCAAGTAAGTTCGTATTTGTTTCCAGGATATTTTTTTATTAAATTTTCAAAAGCCTCTGCAGCATGTTTATTGTCATTTAGCTCTTCTTTGTAAAGCAGACCCATATTATAATATGCCTCAATAATTTTATTTTTTGAAGATAATTTTGACGAATCGCTCAAAGGCAATTGTTTGAGGTAAAAATCTTTGCTTTTTACTTGTGATGGAATACCATTTACTAAAGTAGTTGATGTTTCACCCTTTGCTAAAGCACTGTCTTTAGTTTCTTTTGTTAATACTTGTTCATCGCTGGAAGAAGATTTTACACTGCGTCTCCAGTTATCCTCTAGTTTTCTTGTTCCCCATTTTTTTTGAAACTCAGAAAAACCTAAGCTTAATGTTCCCGGATTATAAAAATACCACGAAGCTCCACTTGTGGCATTTTGGTTTTCGGTACTGGTAACTGTAAATATTCCCTCTTGTTTTGATTGATTTTTTTCTGCTTCTTCTATATCATTTAGCTCTTTTTCTTTTAACTTTTCAATCATTTTTTCTACATACGATTCTCTCTCTGAATCGCTCATGTTGGCTACTTTTAGCAAGCTATCTTGGTTATTTATCGTTTTTAAGTATCCAACCAAAGTGGATAAGCTTTTCTTTTTTAGAACAATGTTTGTGTAACCTGGATATTCTTTGGGTAAGGATGTTACTGCGGTATCATAATAAGCTTCGGCCAGTGAATATTTTGCACCATCCAAATACAATTCGCCCAATCTATAAGCCGAAATTCCTTTTTGTTTTTTATTTTTACTAGATAGCGCTACGGATTGAATTAGACATTTAATTTCCTCTGGGTTGTTTCCCTCCTTTTTATAAACTTTAGCCAATGCAAAATAAATTTGATCTTTAAAATCTACATATTTTGCTTCTTTTAGCATTTTATTTAGTACTTTTTTAATGTCTTTTTTTCCATTACCGGCACTAAAAGAGGTGGCTAAATTCATTTTTGTTTGAAATGCCATTTCATTACTTGGTCCGGATTTTAATACCTTAGAAAAAAACTGGTAGGCCAGTTGATCTTCCTCTAATGCCTGAAATACCTGAGCAAGAATATATGTAAATCGTGTTTTCTCAGTGCTTCTTTTACTTAGAGCTATCGCTTTTGTTAGCTCCTTAGATGCCGCATTTAAGTTGCCTGTTTTTAAATAAAAATCTGCAATAAGTGCATGAAAATCTTTTTTATACTTTTTAGGCATTTTTTTCTCATCTGCCAGTAAATCAATTAATCCTTGTGCACTGCTAAAAAGACCCATTTCGTTGTAAGTTCTTAGCATCCAAAACATAGCAGGATATTTTATGGGCTTTTTTTTGTTTTTATTGGCCACATATTCAAACGACTCTAATCCCGCAAAATAATCGTGTTTATAAAAATTTGTTTTTCCAACTAAAATAAAACAATCGTTTATCCATGGATTGTATTGTCTATCCTTTATAAGCATAGAATGTCTTCCTATGCAAGTAGATATTTTTTTGTACGCTTTTTCCATGTCTGGTGTCATGGTTTTTGCATCATCAATTGACCCATAAATATACATGGGCAATATTTTATCGTAATCGTCTTTATTTGCTTTCTGAATTTTCTCTACCGACTCGTTTATAATTTCATTGGTATAAAACCAACCATTATAGTGGGTTGTAAGTATGTGAAAATTTCTACTGACCCACGTATTTTTTTTTGTTGAACAAGATGTTAACACAACCACCAACACAAAAATAAAAATCCTCAACTCTTTTAATTTGTATAACATTTTATTGTAAAAATACTTCTTTTGTAAAACTGCTTACAACGATAAAGGTGCAAAATTATTTTATTCTAATAAACTTTTATAATTTTATTA
>CAIMMJ010000158.1 GCA_903842515.1 uncultured Bacteroidota bacterium
ATTAAATCCCTATTTCTGCTTATAAGCTCACGCATAATTTAATTTTTGGATACTTTGGTCGCTAAAAAAATAAATATATGAAGTATTAATTTTATAACTCAATTGGATTAATGATTCTGCATATAATTTTTGTTTCTGCAGGTAACTGTTATTTGGTTTACCTGTTTTAAAATCCAAAACAAAGTATTCTTCTCCCACCTTAAATAATTTATCGGGCCTAATAACTCCATCCAAGGTATAAATTTCAAATTCATTTAGCACTTCAGAATTTTTGCTAAACAGAAAAGACAGTTCCGAATTATTAACTAAATAAATAATTTTACTTTTATAAAAATTTATCTCCTCAAATAATAATGGTTCGTTTAATAGAAGTGAATCCAATTGTTCTAAATCCTTTGGTGAATTTATTTTTTCTATGATTCTATGAACAGCTGTTCCCTTTTCTGCAACAATGGTGCTTTCGCTTGATTCTCTTCTTGAACTGATTGCGATAGAAAACTTTTCTTGCCAATTAATGGAACTTAATTTGTTAAAATTTTGTTCAACTTTTTTAACTTCATTCTTGATTTTTTTTGCTCGTGTGCCCAAAGAAAAAACATTTTCTTTTATGTTGTTAAAATTTTGCTGACTTGAAAATTCTAAAACAAATTTTTCTATTAAAAATTTTTCTGCTGCACTTTTTTTTGAGGGCATTTTTAGTAAACCATAAAGCCTTTCTTCGGCTCTAGTAAAAGCAACATACAAAAGATTGAGATGATCTAGTGTATTCTTATCATTTTCGGAATCGTATTGAGAGGACAAATAAGTTTCTTTTAACTTTTTGTTTTTGGAAATTACCAATGCTTCAATTTCGTTAAAATATCCTTTGTCTAAATTAACCCATAAAAAATCACTTCTAAGTTTAGTGTCCCAAGATAACTCGGGAATAATTACAACAGGAAACTGAAGACCTTTGGACTTATGAATAGACAAAACATTTACTGCATCCATTCCATCAGGCAAAACAACTGACAATTTTTCTTCATTTTCTTTGAACCATTCCACAAAATCAATTAATCCTAAATTACTTTTTAACGACTGCTTGAGCACGATTTCTAATAATCCAAGCACAAAAGAATCTGGCACTTGCATAAAACCAAAAAGATTGCAGATGTATTCTATGCTTTCATACAAAGGCAATCTTTTAATATTGGATAGACTTATTTCAAAAGAAAATAATTCTAGAAGTGATTTTAAGTTATAAGAATTTATATGTAAACTAATTTCTTTAAAAGTATTGTGAGATTTAAAATTTTGAAATAAAAATTTTGCAAGAGAAAGTAATGCAATTTTATTACTATCGTTAAACAAACAATCGGCAAAATCTATTATAAAATTAACTTTAGGATTGAATTTCAACAACAAGCTTTCTTTTGAAATAACAGGAATTTGCTGCTCAGTTAGAAAGTTTACCAAGTAATTTCCTATGTCGTTTTTTCTTACCAAAATTGCAATATCAGAATAAGAATATCCGTCCGCAATACAATCGTTTATAATTCTTAACGTTTGTTCATTGTAGAAAGGCAGTAAATTATCTTTCTTACTTTCATCAGAAAAAACAAATTCAATAAAACCATCGTCCTCAAATGTTTTTCCTTGTATTTGTGATTGTTTGTGGTAAATATTTTTTATTGATTGATGTTGATTGGCAATTGCATGGTCGAAAAAATTATTGTTGAAATGAATTATGTTTTTTTTGCTTCTATAGTTTTTCTCCAAAACCTGCTCTTGAAAAAAAGATGCAATAAATTTTTCTCTTTGATGGTGATCTTTTAAGTTATGTATATTTTGAAGTTTGGGTAAATTAGCAAACTGCTCCACATCTGCGCCACGCCATCTATAAATAGATTGTTTTGCATCGCCCACCAATAAATTAAAATTTGAACTTGCCAATGAGTTTTCTATTAAGGGCAAGAAATTATTCCATTGCAAGGTACTTGTGTCTTGGAATTCATCTATCATTAAATGGTTGTATTTATTTCCAATTTTCTCGAAAATAAATGGAGCATTTTCGTTTTTAATAACTTCAGATATTCTAAAATTAAACTCATTAATTGGAAGAATTGCACCTTCCCTTTTTACCTCTTCGTATTCTTTTGCAACTTCATTGATAAGAGCGGTAGTAAAAATTGTTTGTGAAAACAAATTGCATAAAATAAAATCTTGTGAATTTTGTTCTAGCCAATTTTTTACATCCAAAAAAACATTTGCTAAGAGTTGTCCTTTTTCTTCAATAAAATCAGCACTTTTAGCAGGGCATTTAAGTGATTTATAGGTTCCTTTTTCTATAGTTTTTTCTATATTTTTGTTTCCTAAATCATCTATGTTCGAGAACAATTGATTTTTGTTGGAAAGTTTTTTTAAAAATGAGGGAAACCCAGCAGCACCATAAGCCAAATAATTTACTTCAGGAATTTCTTCCAGAATCAGTTTCCCTGTTACTGAAAAAGCAACTAATTCATCTGCAAGTTTATTTTTTCTTTCATTTAGTTTTTTCCATTCGTCTAAAAATATTTCTGCTGATAAATCTTTTAGTTTATGGTAAAACTGATATGATTCATCGGACAATAATTTCTTTGATAAAAGAAGCAAATCTTCTTTAAGGGAAAACGACTTTTGTTCTTCTGCTCTCCATTCAGAGAACAGCAACAACAGTCTTGTTAGATTTTTATCATTTCCTGCTTTGTCTATTAGATTATTTATTGCTTCTACCAACAAAGAATCAGAATCTGTGGTAATGTCAAACCCTGATGGAAGTTCTAAATCATAAGAAAAACTTCTGATTAATTTGTGCATAAATTTATCAATTGTGCTTATTGATAAACTTCCGTATTGATGAATAATTGCTGATAAAACCTTTTTGCATTGCTCCCTCATTTTATCATCGTCCCAATTTAACTCAGCAGCAACATCTTTTGCAATAGATGGCAATTTAGTTGTATTTACTGCTTCATCTAGGGTTTCTATCAACCTAGATTTCATTTCGGCAGCGGCTTTATTTGTGAAAGTTATTGCAAGAATTTCTTTGAACGCAAATAAATTATTGGGTTTTAAACAAAGTTTTAAAAACTCCTTTACTAAGGTGTAAGTTTTACCACTTCCTGCAGACGATCTATAAACTTTTAATGTCAATTTGCGTTGGTTTTAAACTGAGAATTTTCTTTTTCTGATAAAAAACATGATTAAACCAAATGTAACAATTATTAGCAAGGGGCTTATTACATTTAAAATCTGCCAAAATAATTTTTCGTTTTCTATTCTTGTTTTGTCCAGCATTCTAAGTTTAATTTCTCTGGATCTTACAGCAATTAAACCCGATTCATCCAATAAATAATTTACGCAATTTAACAAGAAATTTTTGTTGCCAAATGTTTCTCCCGAGAATCTGTCAAACCCCAAAGGATAGGCTTCTGAAGAGTTTTTTGAAATTTGATTTCTAACCACATCACCATCGCTAATTATTATCATTTTACTTTCTACACTAAGTTCTTTAAAACCTATTGCAGGATCTTGGGTAATTGCTTTTGGCAATCTATTCTTGAAACAAGAAGTAAAATTTCCTTCCAGCAGAACGGCCAATGGAATAAACGATTTGTTATATTGTTCCTGAACAGGTTTTTGTCGCAATAAATCTAACGAAATTTTTACAGGTACATTAACAACTCTGCTGTACTCAGAAGATGAAAGCAAAACAGTTTTTCTTATACCCTTTGTGGTTAAAGTATCTAGTTGGCTCGCAAACTGAAATTTTACTGCATTTAAATTATTTACAATTGGATGATTTATTTTGGGTGGAGACAGCGGGAAATAATACCAAGGCAGTAAAGAACGCTGCGGCACATTGCCCATCATTCCTGTAATCATTGGAATTGGAGCTGCTTGAATATCCATAACCAAATTGTTGTTGAGCCTAACGCCGTATACAAACAGCATATCTTCCAAGTTTAAAGGATTTTGCACGCCATAGGTTATGGGACTTTTTTGCAAACTGTCCATTTCTGCATAAACAGGGTCTAAAAGCCAAAGTACTTTCCCTCCTTTCATTACAAATTGATCGATGGCAAATTTATCTTTGTCGTCGAACATAGAATCGGGTTTTGCAACAATTAATGCTTGGTAGTTTTTTAGAGCATCAAATTGTTGGTTTAGCTTAACACGTTCTACTTGATAATATTCTTGCAGTGATTTTACAAAATCTCTCGTCCAAATTTCATCTAACTCTTTTTGTCCGTCCAATAAAGCAATTCTCTCGGAGCTTTTGCGGGTAAGTTTTCTAATAACATTTGAAATCTCGTATTCCAATCCCTCAATAGAATTATTAAGAACAACTTCTTGAACAGTTCCAACTTGAGTTTTTAGCAACTGTAGGGGAAATTCTTTGCTTCTATAAGTGGCAATTGCTCCCGGAAAAATTGTTTTTTGTGAGACACTTTCTTTTTCAGATTCCGAAATGGTAACGGGTTCAAGCCCCTTCTTCATCAACTGTTTATACAAACTTATTCTATCTGCTTCGTTTTGATTTTCAGAAGGATTTATAAATTCATATTCAATGTTTTCTCTCGCAAAAATTTTAAATTCGTCAAGTATTTCTTTTGTTTCTCTTTTTAATCGCTTATAGCCTGCGGGCAAATCGCCATCTAAATAAATTTTGATGTAAACTATATCGTCTAGTTTTCTAACCAACTCTTTTGTTGCAGGAGAGAGTGTGTAGCGTTTTTCAGAGGTTAAATCTATTCTATAAAAAGCATACCTTGATAGAAAAAATAAAGTAGCAACGATTCCAAAAAATATAAAAAAATTAATGTATGCCTGTTTTTTTATTGAACTCATAGATTATAAAGAGTTGCAAAAATAGATAAATATTAAAAACATCAGCTAATAATTTATTGATGCTTGTGTTTCTTTTTTCAGAAATTTTTCATATTTCTGCAACAGATAAAGTTTTAGAAAAATAATTTAGTGGTTCCCGATGAAATCTAAAAAAACTTCTACAAAAAAAATAGAAATTACATCTACAAAAAAAGAAAATTATTTCGGCCTGATAGCCATTTTAATTGTAACACTTTTTATTTATTCAAATGCTATAAATCATGATTTTACAAATTGGGACGATCCAACTTATGTTACAGAAAATCCACTATTGGCAAAACCTATTGGAGAGCAAGTAATTTATTTTTTTAAAAATCCTTATGCCACCAATTATCATCCTTTAAGCATGATATCTCTTGGAATTGATTTTAAACTGTCTAATTCTAATCTAGAAAAAATAAATCCTAAAACATTTCATGTTACAAATCTTATTTTTCATCTCTTAAATACTGCATTGTTGTTTTTGTTTGTTCAACAACTTAGTAAGAGAAAAACTTTTGTTTCAGTTTTTGTTACTGCAATATTTGCTCTTCATCCAATGCATGTAGAATCGGTAGCTTGGGTATCAGAAAGAAAGGATGTTTTGTATACTTTCTTTTTTTTAATTGCATCCTTCTGCTACCTCAATTACATAAATGACCAAAAATGGAGTTCGTATTTTTTGGTTTTTGTATTTTTTTGTTTATCAGTGCTTTCAAAACCAGCTGCAATTATGTTTCCGTTTGTTATGCTTTGTTTAGATTTTTACTTGGAGAAAAAAATAAATTTTAAAACAATTGGAGAAAAAATTCCATTTCTAGTTGTTTCACTGCTTATTGGAATTGTAACAATAAAAGTTCAGGATAAAGCAATTTCAGAAATTGAAATCATGTCTTATTTTCATCGTTTTGTATTTGCATCGTATGCTTTTATGATGTATATAGTTAAGTTTTTTGCTCCTTATGATTTATCAACAGTTTATCCCTATCCTTTAAAATTTCCAATAAAAGAATCATTGCCAATTGAATATTATTTATCGGTGGTTTTTAATATATGTTTAATTGCATTTTCACTATTTAGTTTAAAAAAATCAAGGCTATTTTCTTTTGGTTTGGCTTACTATTTTGTGATGATTGTGTTGGTGCTTCAATTTATTTCTGTTGGCTCAATGATAATGGCAGAGCGATATACCTATGTTCCCTACATTGGGATTTCATTTGTGTTATCCGTTTACATAAACAATTATTTAGAGCAAAAAAATAATCCTGCAAACAAGCAAATTGTTTATGGTTTATTAATTTTATTCTTTGGAGTTCTTACATTCAAATCTTATGCATTAAATAAGGTTTGGAAAAATTCAGAAACTTTATTTTCCAATGCCATAAAAATTCATCCAGATAAAGCAGAAGTTGCATATAAAAATAGAGGAAACCACTATGCAAGAGTTTTAGGTGAATATGAATTGGCACTAAAGGATTACAATAAATGTTTAGAGATAAATCCTTTAAATGCAACAGTGCTTAGCAACAGAGGCAATGTGTATGGCCTATTAAAAGATTACAAATCTTCTATTAGAGATTACACACAGGCATTAAAAATTGAAAACAATAATTTAGAAGCTAGAATTAACAGAGGAATAACTTACACGTTAAACCAAGAATATAACAATGCAATAGCAGACTTTGAATTTGCAAAATCTTTAGATTCTAAAAACGAATTGATTGATTCCAATTTAGCTTATGCTTTCTTAAACAATAAAGAATATCAAAAATCTATAGACTTGTATCAATCTCTAATTGATAGAAA
>CAIMMJ010000159.1 GCA_903842515.1 uncultured Bacteroidota bacterium
GAAGAAACAAAAAATTAATTTCTGAACTTCCCGAAAAGATTAAACGTTACCACGATGACGTTTTTATATATGAAGTAAGAGGCAAGGAAATTAAAGTAAATACTTTTTATGAAAGTTTAAGTAGATTAAAAATCCCAAAAATTGCAACACCAAAATACAATGCTTGGGGCGATCAATTAAAATGGTTGTTGCAAGAAAATTTTCCCGGAGATTTTCCTTATACGTCTGGTGTATTTCCATTTAAAAGAGAAAATGAAGACCCAACAAGGATGTTTGCAGGTGAAGGCGGCCCTGAAAGAACCAATAAAAGATTCCACTACGTTTCTATGGGCTTGCCGGCAAAGCGATTATCTACTGCATTTGACAGTGTAACGCTTTATGGACAAGACCCGGATTTTAGACCAGATATTTATGGAAAAATAGGAAATTCAGGTGTATCGGTTTGTAGTTTAGACGATGCCAAAAAATTATACAGTGGGTTTAATTTAAGTAGTCCTACAACATCAGTAAGTATGACAATTAATGGGCCTGCTGCAATAATTGCTGCCTTTTTTATGAATGCTGCAATAGACCAACAGTGCGAAATTTATATCAAGGAAAACGGATTAGAAGAGGAAGTAAAAACCAGAATTGCTAAAATATACAAGGCAAAAAAACTTAAAGTTCCAACATACCATGGAAAATTACCTCAAGGGAATGATGGCTTGGGATTACTTTTATTGGGTGTTTCGGGAGATCAAGTGTTGGAAACACCAATTTATCAAAAAATAAAAACTGCAACATTATCTTCGGTAAGAGGAACTGTGCAAGCCGATATTTTAAAAGAAGATCAAGCACAAAACACCTGTATTTTTTCTACAGAGTTTTCTCTACGATTGATGGGTGATGTGCAGCAATATTTTATTGATAAGAAAATTAGAAACTTTTATTCTGTATCAATTTCTGGCTATCACATTGCCGAAGCAGGTGCAAACCCAATAACGCAACTAGCCTTGACGTTATCTAACGGTTTTACTTTTGTAGAATATTATTTGAGCAGAGGAATGAATATTGATGATTTTGCACCAAATCTCTCGTTCTTCTTTAGTAATGGAATAGACCCTGAATACAGTGTAATTGGAAGAGTTGCACGAAGAATTTGGGCAAAAGCCATGAAACTAAAATACAAAGCAAATGAACGCTCACAAATGCTAAAGTATCACATTCAAACTTCTGGTCGTTCATTGCATGCACAAGAAATAGATTTTAATGATATAAGAACTACTCTTCAGGCATTGTATGCCATATACGATAATTGCCAAAGTTTGCATACCAATGCCTACGACGAAGCTATAACAACACCAACAGAGGGTTCTGTAAGAAGAGCAATGGCAATTCAGTTGATAATAAACAGAGAATTGGGCTTAGCAAAAAATGAAAATCCTTTACAAGGGTCATTTATTATTGAAGAGTTAACTGATTTGGTAGAAGAAGCTGTGCTTACTGAATTTGATAAAATAAACGAAAGGGGCGGAGTTTTGGGTGCAATGGAAACGATGTATCAGCGTGGAAAAATACAGGAGGAAAGTTTGTATTACGAAACATTAAAACACAACGGCGATTATCCAATAATTGGCGTAAATACTTTTTTAAGTTCTACCGGTAGCCCAACTATTATACCGCAAGAGGTTATAAGAAGCACCACCGAAGAAAAAAATAGACAGATAGAGAATCTCACTAATTTAAACAAAGCAAATGCCGATGAAGCTAAAGAATGGCTAAAACGTTTGCAGATTGCCGCTATCAATAATAAAAATGTTTTTGAAGAATTAATGGAATGTGTAAAATATTGTTCTTTAGGACAAATTACACATGCTTTGTTTGAAGTAGGAGGGCAGTACAGGAGGAATATGTAATGATTTGGATTATGGTATTTCTAACTCAATAGTCCTGCTAAGTTTGCAACAAGTACCTAAATTTCTAGGATTTGCAATACATTTTATTTTTATATTTTGATGCTGGTTGCAAACGCAAAACTAAATAAGTCTTCGTTAGCCAAGACCTTTACTATGGCATTAAAACATGGACTTGTTGAGGGTTTATCATATTATTTTTTCTGTTTTTCATCCCCTTTTCCACCGCGGCGAAGGAGAATGCTTCGTTAGTTTTTTTCTGCAACCAAAGAATAAACCAGAGGAATTTTATTTCCGAATTTCTTAACTCTAAATTTCCCTTTTTCAAATTCTTCCATATCATTAAAACAGTTGTAAGGAGAATAATCGTATTCTAAAAATGACTTTATTTCTATTTTCTGTTTTAGCAAATTTGAAATTACATCTGTTAGCGGATGATTCCATGAAATAGTTTCTGTAGTAATTTTTGCTTGCTTATCTGCGTATGTTCCAGAGATGGTTTCAATAATATTTTCCACATTAAAATAGCTGTAAAAAACTTCATTAAAATCGTTGTCAAACATCCACACTACCGGATGAAATTCTACAAAAATAAATTTGCCTTTTGGGTTTAAATAGTGGCGTATTATTTCTGCCCATTTCTCTAAATCTGGCAGCCATCCTATAGTTCCGTAGGTTGTAAATACAATATCGAATTTTTCGTTCAGGAAATTGGGTAATTCATAAACATCACAACAGATAAAATTTACGTTTGAATTTGTGAGTTCATTTAAATTATTGGCTTTGTCTATAGCTTGTTCAGAAAAGTCAACCGCGGTAACGTGTGCACCCCTGTTTGCCAACGAAATGCTATCCATTCCAAAATGGCATTGCAAATGAAGAATCTTTTTTTTGGAAACATCACCTAACAAATCTAGTTCTATTTTATTGAGTGAATTTTTCGTTTTTAAAAATGTTTCAACATCATAGAATTTTGAATTGTAGTTAACTTCCGCTTTTTTGTTCCAGGCGACTTTGTTTACTTCAATATATTCTTTGGAAGAATTCATTTTATTAAATTTTAATACCCATTACCAAAACGTCGTCTACTTGTTCATTATTTCCTCGCCAATCTTCAAATAATTGGTGTAAATATTCTTTCTGCTTGGCCATTGGAAAATTAGAAATTTCTGACAAACTATTTTTGAATTTTTTAATCATTAATTTTTTGTTTTTTGGTCCGCCAAATTGGTCGGCATATCCATCGCTGAACATGTAAATTGTATCGCCTTTCTTTAATTCTATTTCATGGTTGGTAAATTCTTTTTTTATATCGGGATTGTAGCCTCCAATACTATATGAGGATGAACTGTATGATATTATTTCATTTTCTCTAATAAGCACCATTGGTCTTAATGCACCTGCAAAAACTGCTGTATTTTTGTTAGTATCAATTAAACATATTGCAGTATCCATCCCATCCTTTGTTGGATTTAATTCTGATTGTTGTTTTAGTGATTCAATTATTCTTTTATCTAATCTACTAAGAATATCAGCTGCATTAAAGCTAATTGCTTCATCAAGTATTTGTCTTAAATTGGTGGCACCAATCATACTCATTAAAGCTCCGGGCACACCATGACCTGTGCAATCGGCAACACAAAAAATCAACATCCCATTTTGTTCTTCAAACCAATAAAAATCTCCACTAACAATGTCTCTTGGTTTGTATAAAACAAAGAAATTTTCTGGAGTTAACCTCTTCACATCTTCTCTTGGCAACAAGGCTTCCTGGATTCTTTTTGCATAATTTATGCTGTCGGTAATATCTTTATTTTTTTCGCTAATGATCTTGTTTTGCTCAGAAATTTCAAATGTTCTTTCTTCTACTTTTCTTTCAAGTTCAATATTTATTTCTGCTTGAATTCTATTATTTTCTTTGTACTGTTCAAGTAATAAATTTTGAACTTCAGTTTTTTCATCCTTCAACACTTTTACTCTTTCACTCAGGGCAAACGATAAGAAAATAATTTCTATTGCCGAACCCATTTGAATTCCATATTCGGTAACAAAAACTCGGGGTAATATTCCAAAGTTTTTTAGCAGAGCCAAGAGTATTCCAAAGATTAAAAGTGAAAATGCAATTAAAAAATACCGAGCTGGTTTGTAGTTTCTTCTAAACACAATTATAGAGGCAGCAAGAACCAATAGGTTGGCAATAAGTCCTAATAAATTAAGTCCTTTTAAGCTCCACGAATAAAAAGGATTGTTGAACATGGAAGCAATAAAAAACACAAAAACTATTGCGGCCACTATGTTTAGCGTAGTGTAAATTTGTGGTGCAAGTTTTTTTGTTAACAAAAGTCTTTGAGTAAATTGTAATAGAAAGAATATACCTGCCGAGCCTGCCAAAGGAATAATGTGATTGGCCAACCATACATTATTGGGCCATAAGTATTGAAATGCCAAGCCATCTAATGCCAATTGAAAAATTCCGATACTTAAAATGTATAAAAAATACCAGAAATTAATTGATTCTTTTAGTGAGGCTCCAAGAAAAAAGGAGAGAAATAAAGCAAATAACAAAACACCATAGTAAAACCCAAGCAACAATTGCTCTTGGTAATAATATTCAGATAGTTCTATGGATTTTAATAGCCTTACAGGAAAGCTTGTAGCTTCGCCATTGCAGAGAATGTGTGCAAAAATTTGTACTTCTTCGTTTGGTGCAAAGTCAAGTTCAAAAATAAAATTCTTGTTTTTTATTTTGCGTTTTGAAAATGGAAAATGATCTCCAACTGTTTCTCTGAAAGTAATTTTACCTTGCTTAACAACATTTACTTCCAACTGATTAAAAAAGGGATAAGGTATTTCTAGAATTAGTTTTTTTGGAGTCCAATTGTTTTTTACACTAAATCTAAACCAAAAATTGTTTTCGGTAAAACCCAAATTTGGAACTGTAGCACCTTTATTTAGTTCAAATGGAAAATTTGCTTTTGAAACTTCCGAAATAGTATGTGTTTTTTTATCTTCTTCTTTGTATAAATACAGATGTTTGTATACATCAAAACTTGATGAAGTATCATTTAAAATTATTGCTTCTTGCTGGGCAAAAATTAATTTTGATAATGCAAAAACAAGAAAGAAAGAAATAGAAATACTTTTTTTCAATTAGTATTATTTACAGTTTAAAATTCAATTGATTTACTTTGCGTAAACATAAATATTAAAATGAATTATCACTATAATTAATCAAAAGACTGATTAGATTTTTCAGCCATTTCTATTAATGCTTGATACTCTTTTGGAGACAAATCATTGTAGAAATAGTTTATAGGATTTATTTTTTGTCCACCTTTAATTACTTCGTAATGAACATGAGGTGCAGTGCTTAGGCCAGTGCTTCCAACATATCCCAGCACTTCGCCTCTTTTAACTTTTTGACCTACTTTTACTTTAATTCTGCTCATGTGTCCATACAAAGTTTCAAACCCAAAACCATGTTTAACCACAACGTGATTTCCGTAACCTTGTGCTAAATTATCTGCTCTTGCAATTACGCCTTCGCCGGTAGAGTAAATTGGAGTTCCTTGAGGAGCGCTAAAATCCATGCCCGGATGAAAATCTGGAGTTTTGTAAATAGGGTGCATACGACTACCAAATCCTGAAACATTTTTAAGTTTTAGTTTGCTTATTGGCTGAATTGCAGGCATTGAGGCCAATAATAATTTTTTGTTCTTTGCCAATTTAACCACTTCGTCAAACGATTTAGATTGAATATACATGGCTTTTGCCAAACCATCTAATTTTTTTGTGGTTTCTAAAACTAGGTCATTTGTTCCAATTCCTTCGAGCTCTTTGTACCTATCTACACCACCAAATCCGGCTTTGCGAATAGAAGATGGAATAGGATCGGCTTCAAAAATCATTCTGTAGATGTTGTCGTCTCTGTCTTGCATATCGTTTAATACGTATGTCATTTGCTCTAAGCGTTGGTTTAAATCTTCGTAGTTGTAGCTCATTTGTTGAATTTCTCTCTTTAATTGTTTTTCTTTGGGAGAATCAATAAATCTGTAAGCAATAAGCAATGTAACAACAGCAAACACAATTCCTGTGGTGAGGTAGGTTAGGAACTTTTTAATACGGTCTATCCATTTTACCTGAATTCGTTCGTAGGTAAGGGATTTGGTATTAAAGTAAAATTTTACTTTTGACATAATTTAAAAAATCAAAACGAATTTAGTGTTTTTAAATAAATTTGCACTCAAATAGATAAATCTTATACAATAATCAATCTTAATATTTCTTAATAGTGGAAAGTAAGTTAGCAAGAAAAACATTCTTAGATTTTTTTCAATCAAAAGGACATCAAATAGTTCCCTCTGCACCAATTGTAGTAAAAAACGATCCTACACTCATGTTTAACAACAGTGGTATGGCGCCTTTTAAAGATATTTTTTTAGGTAATTCTCCAATTAAATTTCCAAGAATTGCAGATACTCAAAAATGCCTTAGAGTAAGCGGAAAACATAATGATTTAGAAGAAGTAGGTGTTGATACCTATCACCACACCATGTTTGAAATGCTGGGCAACTGGAGTTTTGGCGATTACTTTAAAAAAGAAGCAATTGCTTGGGCTTGGGAACTTTTAACTGAGGTATATAAACTAGACAAAAGCAGATTGTATGTAACGGTTTTTGAAGGGTATGAGCCAGAAAATTTGGCCTTTGACCAAGAGTCTTACGATAATTGGAAACTGTTTATTGATGAGGACAGAATATTGAGAGGAAACAAAAAAGATAATTTTTGGGAAATGGGAGATACAGGTCCTTGTGGGCCTTGCACAGAAATTCACATTGATTTAAGAGACGATGAGGAAAGACAAAAGGTTGATGGAAAAACGTTTGTAAACGAAAGTCATCCGCAAGTAATTGAAATTTGGAACAACGTGTTTATGGAGTTTGAGCGAAAAGCAAACGGCTCATTGGTAAAATTACCCAAACAACATGTTGATACCGGTATGGGGTTTGAACGTTTGTGTATGGCATTGCAAGGTAAAAAATCTAATTACGATACAGATGTTTTTCAACCCTTGATAAAGTTTATTGAAAAAAGAACAGGTAAGATTTATGGCAATGATGAAAAGATAGACGTTGCCATGAGGGTTTTGTCTGACCACATTAGAACCATTGCTTTTGCTATTGCAGATGGTCAGTTGCCGGGTAACGCCAAGGCTGCTTACGTTATAAGAAGAATACTAAGAAGAGCTGTAAGATACTATTATACTTTTTTGGATTTACAGCAGCCATTTTTATATTCAATGGTGGATGTTTTAGCCAAAGAAATGGGAGATTTTTTCCCTGAATTAAACTCTCAAAAAGTATTAATAGAAAAGGTTATTAAAGAAGAAGAAAATTCATTTCTAAAAACTTTAGGAAACGGAATTTTACGATTTGAAGATTACATCAAAAAAAACAAAGGTGCTATTGACGGAGAATTTGCATTTGAATTGTTTGATACATTTGGCTTTCCTATAGATTTAACGCAACTGCTGGCACGTGAAAACAATTTGGAAGTAAACATGGATAAATTTAACGAATGCTTAGAAGAACAGAAAAAGCGTTCGAGGATGGCAGCAGAGGTAAGTACCGAAGATTGGATTGAAATTAAACAGAATCATGAATTTATGTTTGTCGGATATACTGAGCTGAGCAGCAATTGCACAATTGTGAAGTATAGGAAAGTTTCTGCAAAAGGTAAAACACACTATCAAATTGTATTGGATAAAACTCCATTTTATGCCGAGAGTGGAGGACAGGTTGGAGACAGTGGATGGTTGAGCAACGTAAATGAGAAAATTAGTGTATTGGATACAAAAAAAGAAAACGGAATTTGGATTCATATTACTGAGCAATTACCCGAAAAAATAAATGCAGACTTTTTTGCACAAGTGGATGAAGACAGAAGAAAGCTAATTATGAACAATCACTCTGCAACTCACTTAATGCATGCGGCGCTCCGAAATGTTTTAGGAACACATGTAGAGCAAAAAGGAAGTTTAGTAAACCAGGATTATTTGCGATTCGACTTTTCTCATTTCTCTAAATTAAGCGAAACTGAAGTGGAGAACATAGAAGAAATGGTGAACCAAAAAATCACCCAAAACATAAAATTGCAGATAGAAGAATTGGCTATTGAAGCAGCAAAGAAAAAAGGTGCAATGGCATTGTTTGGCGAAAAATATGGCGATGTAGTTAGAGTGGTGACCTTTGATGAAAACTATTCTGTTGAGCTTTGCGGAGGAACCCATGTAGATGCAACAGGTAAAATTGGCTATTTTAAAATTGTTTCAGAATCGGCTGTTGCAGCAGGAATAAGGAGAATTGAAGCTTACACAGAATTAAAAGCAAGGAATTTTGTAGAAGAAAAACTCAAAGAATTAGAGGAGGTAAAGGCCTTATTTAAAAATCCAAAATCACTTACAAAAGCCATTGAAGATTTGCTGCAAAGAAATACAGATTTAGAAAAAGCATTAGAGGTTTTTAAAGCAAAACAAGTGTTGGAAATTAAAAATGAATTACTAAAAAACATTATTCATAAAAACGATATAAATGTATTGCAAACTATATTAAAAGTAGATTCTGCAGATATCGTTCGTGATGTATGTTATGGCCTTTCTAAGGATGTAGAAAATTTAGTGGCAATTATTGGGTGCGATATTGATGGCAAAGCAAACATTAGCTTAATAATATCTGAAAACCTAACCAAAGAAAGAAAGCTGCATGCAGGAAACATAATTAGGGAATTGGCAAAAGATATTAATGGTGGGGGAGGCGGTCAAGCATTTTTTGCCACTGCCGGTGGGCAAAATCCAAGTGGCTTGCAAAAGGCAATTGATAGATTAGTTGAGTTTGTTTAGTTTACATGTCCACTCTTTTAAAAGACCTATATAACAAAAAATTCTACAATTCTTTTTCAAATGTCCTAGAAAATCATGTTCCAAAGTCCGAAGAAAAAATTTATAACAATGATTTTTTCTTCGGACTTTGAAGCTATGGAATTAAAGGAAAGAATGAGGCATACAACCATCACCTTAAGTTACTTTTTACCGAGCGACTTTAATGAATCATGTTTTATTCTAAAAAAGTGTATTCAACAAATTCAAGGAAATAGCAACGATTGGGGTGCATTAGAATATTTGTTTTTTGCCGATTACATAGAGCAATTTGGAATTGAACATTACGAACCTTCAGTTGAAGCCATAGAATTTACCACACAATTTATTACATGTGAATTTGCTGTTCGTCCTTTTATAATTAAGTACCCAAACAAAATTTTATCACAACTAAAAAAGTGGGCAAAACATCCTAATGCAAAAGTAAGACGATTAGCAACAGAAGGAATAAGGCCATGTTTGCCTTGGGCAATGGCACTTCCTGAATTTAAAAAGGACCCTTCTAAAGTGTTGGAAATTTTAGAAATTTTAAAAAACGATGAATCAGAATTTGTGAGAAGAAGTGTGGCAAATAATTTAAATGATATTTCTAAAGATCATCCAGCACTTGTTATTGAAATTGCAAAAAGATGGAAAGGTATATCTGTTGAAACGGACAACATAATTAAACATGCCAGCAGAACATTGTTAAAGCAAGGGCATACTGATATTTTAAATC